>JAEOTI010000568.1 GCA_016839955.1 Candidatus Hodarchaeota archaeon
TAGTTAAATCTCAGTTTAGTTTTTTTGAGGCAATAATAAAAAGGGATTTTAGACCTAAATGGTTATTTTCTTTATTCTTTTGATACCATGACTTCAGTAGATTTTACTATGGCCTGAACTTTGTCTCCGCGTTTTAATTCTAGGTCTTCTACAGCCTCTTTAGTTATGACAGAAGTAATTGTTACTGGCGTATCAATTTTAATCCTCACTTTTGCAGTAACTGAACCTTTTTCAATATCCTCAACTATACCTTTGAATCTATTTCTGGCACTTATCTTCAATCCTATCCACTCCCAATGATTTTTATCTTGTAATATTTGAGACAAATACTTATTGATTCTATCATACTCATTCAAAATTTCTTTTCCCTTGGCTGTTAGTTCTGCGTTGCCTCCATTCTTTCCGCCTACTTGAGTCTTTAAAACAGGTTGACCTATTGCTCTCTCAATTTCTTTTATCTGATTCCAAGCAAATCTATATGACATTCCAATTTTTCTGGTAGCATCTGATATCGATCCATACTCATTAATGGCTTTCAGTAATGCTACTCCCCCGCTCCCGATTATATCTGTGGTACCGTCAGTTAGCCACATCTTAAATTTTGGTGATCTTTTCAGCATTTCCTGTTCAACATAATTATTTCGAAATTATATGCGTTATATTTATATATACATAACGAAGGTCAAAATGTTTCGTCATACATAACGGTTGTGAAAGCATGTCACTACAATCCAAAAAAACGAGAATGATTACCACTGCTATTGTGATAGCGATAATATTGATTGGCTTAGGCTCGTACGCCTATTTTACAATGCAGACAACATCTAAACAACATCTCATAGTCTCAACTACAACTAGTCTATACGAAACTGGTCTCTTAGACATTCTAAAGGTAGAATTCGAGAAACAATATCCCTCAATTAACGTATCTTTCATATCGCAGGGAACAGGTCTAGCCATACAGACAGCAATGAGAGGGGACGCTGAAATGATTCTTGTTCATGATCCTGCACGTGAATTAAAATTTCTAGAGGAAGGATATGGAGTCAATCGAAAAGTTGTAGCCTATAATTTTTTTGTGATTGCTGGTCCAAGTGATGACCCAGCTAATGTAAAAGGCTTATCTCCAACAGAGGCTTTCACAAAAATAAAAGAAGCTGGAGAAAAGAATTCTGCAATTTGGGTTTCAAGAGGAGACGATTCTGGTACTCATTCTAAAGAGAAACGGATATGGAAAGCAGCTGAGTTTGATTCTACAGATTTGAGAACTATGGATTGGTATCTGGAGGCGGGTACCGGAATGACTGCCACCTTAAGACTTACTGATGAGAAAAATGGGTACACTTTAGTGGATCTAGGTAGTTACCTCAATAATTATGCTAATGGAAATATTAAACTTGAAATAATTGTTGATGCTGGTAAAGATACACTTAATGTGTATAGTGTTATAGTTAATAATCCTAGAAAAACTGAAGTCTCTGGGTCAAACTTTGATGCCTCTATGAAATTCATAGATTTTCTTGTATCAGATGGGATCCAACAAATACTTGCAGACTTTGGCAAAGACAAATTCGGTAAACCACTTTTCAATCCTTATGTTAAGCTACTACAAACTGGTGATAAAACAGAACTAATTCAATGGATTCAAGACCTTGCTTACTTTGATGGAACAGAATGTCCCACTCAATATAGGTATCAAGCAGATCATCTTTACCAAATCATACATATAGAATTGATAGTTTCTCCAATTGTAGTATATTTTCAACACTAACCTCTTTTTTCTCTTTCTTTAATAGAATAATAATTGATTTTTATGTTTGAAACATTTCAAACATTTATTGAAGCCATCCATCAAGCAATCATTCTAATTTTAAGTGGGGATCCTGAAGTTTTTTCGATTACAATAAGATCACTATATGTTTCAGGATTAGCTACATTACTTTCTTGCCTATGGGGATTACCCATCGCTCTTGGTTTAGCCTTATCAACATTTCGAGGAAAAAGATTGATTAGAGGTTTTTTTAATGCAATGCTTGGCGTTCCTACTGTTGCACTTGGACTAATCCTTTATCTATTATTATCTAAAAGTGGACCACTAGGAATCTTTAAACTTCTTTATACACCTCTGGGAATATCCATTGGTCAATCATTATTAATAACTCCAATAGTTGTCAGTTTTGCATCAAGTGCTATAGAATCAACGGATATTGATATGAGAGATCTTGCCAGAACTCTTGGAGCATCTAGATTTCAAACAGATTTAGTTATCATGAATGAATCTGCTTGGGGAATAATTCTTGCTATAGTAGCATCATTCAGTAGAGCATTTGCCGAACTTGGTGTTGCTATGATGATTGGTGGAAATATAAGATATGTAACTAGAGTTCTCACAACTTCCATAGCACTTGAAACAGCTAGAGGAGAAATTTCGTTTAGTATCGCTTTAACAATTATTCTTATGATAATATTATTTTCATTGACTTTTCTCATCAACTTTCTAAGGAGAACATAGAAATTGTCTGATTACCTTCACCTTGAAAAAATAGAAAAAAATTATGAAAATATCAAAGCTATTGATAATCTAACATTTGGTGCCCATCAAGGCCAATTGATATCCTTAGTCGGATCTAATGGTTCTGGAAAGACTACTCTACTAAGAATCATAGGAGGTTTAGATTTTCCCAACCATGGCAAAATTATCTTCAATGGAAAAGAATTACAAACAAATGAATTACGAAAAATTTCTACACTTGTCTTTCAGAAGAGTATAATGTTCAACACAACTGTCTTCAAAAATGTTGCTTTTGGTTTAAAAGTAAGAGGTTTTGACCCAAAAAAAATACGAAATAAGGTATTTGATTCTTTATCTTCTGTTACATTAAAAGAATTTAATAAAAGAAAAGCGAAAAATCTGTCTGGAGGTGAACAACAGAGAGTCGCTTTAGCCAGAGCCTTTATTATTGAGCCAAAAATTTTACTTTTAGATGAACCTACAGCTAACTTGGATCCATCTAATGCAATAATTATAGAAAATGCAATTAAAAAAATATTAGAAAAAAAATCATGTATCATTGTAATGGCTACACATAATTTGCATCAAGCTAAAAGATTATCCAGTTTTATTGCTCACCTTCATTATGGGAAAATCATTGAATTCTCAAAGCCAGAAAAATTTTTTGAATACTCAGAAAATGAGATAACACAAAAATTTGTAAATGGAGAACTTCAATTCTAATAAAATCAGGAAAAATAATAAATTTTATCAATTTTCGAGTTTTATGCCGATAATTTACGAATTCTGGCTAAATTTTTGAAATCATCTCTTGGGTTATTTATTGGAGTCTCCAAAATTATTGGTAACTTGCGAAAAATATCTGTGTGAAGTATGCCCCCGAACCCTCTGTTACCAATATATCCTTTACCAATATGTTCATGCCGATCTATATGAGATGCCAATTTTCCTTTTGAATCATTTGCATGAACAACCTTGAGCCTTTCCAAGTCAATTTCTTCTTTAAGTCTATCAATTGTTTCACCAATAGATGTAGTGTTTCTTAGATCATAACCAGCTGCAAAGGCGTGACATGTATCAAAACAGATTCCAATTCTATTATTATCGGAAATTTGATCAATAATCTCTTGAATTTCTCTAAATGTTGATCCCATACTGTTCTTAGTCCCTGCTGTGTTCTCAAGTAATAGAATTGCTTTTCCATTTGATGAATTGAAAGCTGTCGTTATAGCATTTGTAAGTTTTTTCAATCCAATTCTTCTACCTTTTCCAAGGTGACTCCCCAAATGAATTACAA
>JAEOTI010000569.1 GCA_016839955.1 Candidatus Hodarchaeota archaeon
AGTTATTTGGCAGCAATAACCTTACGTGAAAAAATTGGTGACATATTAGGACAAATATCATCTCTTAGAAACTTTGGAATGACTTTATTTGAACTTGGGAAATGTGATGAATCATTAAAAGCTTTTGAAAAAGGCCTTAGACTTGCTGAAAAGGTAAAAATGAATCCTGCTAAGATCTTAAACAATAAAGCTATTGTTCTTCAGGATCTAGCTCGTTATAATGAAGCTAATGCAGTATTAAAACAATGTCTTAAAATCCACGAAGAGATGGGTAATAAATTAGATCAAGCTAGATGCCTTCTAAATATAGCATGGATATTATATGAAGAAGGTAACTATCTCCAATGTATCCATTCTTGTACAAATATTCAGAATATTCTCACAGAATGTGAAACTCCAGAACATTCCATTATTGGTGAAATGTTTAAACTGAAAGGATTGGCTTTGAACGTCCTCGGAAAACATGATACTGCCCATAATGCATACACTGAACTGTTAAAGATTGGACTCAATCTTAATAGTAAGCTTTTCGAAGCTCATGCTCGCCAAGGAATGGGAGATGTTTGTCGGTACTTAGGCAAGTATCTTCAAGCTTTGAAGGAATATGAAGTTGCTTTGACCATTTTTGAGAATATGAAACGTCTTAGAGACGTTTCCTTTACACTAAGTAACATTGCATCCATCAAAGCACTACAAGGTTCATTAAAAGAATCCCTCAACCTTAACAAAAGAGCTCTTGCTATTGAAGAAGAAGTTGGTGGTCAAAAATATGCTGCTATCCTCCTCCGTGAGATTGCTCAGTCTCAATATCTTGGCGGAGATATAAAGGAAGCTGAAGACGCTCTTTGTAAATCCATTAATATTTATGAAGAGATAAAAATTGAGGATTACTATTATGCCCGAGCATTACTCCTTCTTGCATATATTCGCTTAGAAAATGGATTACCCATTAATGAAGTAGAAAAAAACATAACAAAAGCTCAGGAAATAGCAAGTAAAATTCAATCTCCAAAGCTTGAGAGCCAATGTCTAATAACTCAGGGAAAGATATTCCAAATTAAAGGTGAATTTCTGAGAGCTCACGAATTAATAGAAAATGCTATCAATCTTGGTAGGAAGACTGGAAGTTTCCGAATAGAGGCAGAAGGTCATCTTGCAATAGCTAATTTAAGAGTAAATGAATTCAGAGATACAGACGCGATGGGAAAGATAGAAGAGGCAATAAAGAATTTTGAGACTGTTGAAGCACTTTTTGAAAAAAAGAATTTAGTTCCATTGTCTCTGAGAATTGGAGTTATGCGAGGATTGCTCTTCTCTGCGGTATTAAAATTTTCTAAAGGCATCAAAATCGTTGAAAGCATGATAGATAGGGCACATAAAACAAATCTACCAGCTTTAGCAGAAATATTTTCTCCAGTGCTTGAAAGCATACGAACAGCGGAACAGATTACTCCAATTATGGAAGAGACTGAACAAAAAGTCGCTGATAAACTGTCAGTGGAAGGAACATTTTCGAATATCGAAGAATTTCTTCTAGAAGTAATGATGTTGATGGATCGGATTGAACCAATATAGATAATCTTCATCGTTTGAAAAATTAACTTATTTCAAAGGAATTAATAATTTCACAAATTTTTTCTAACATAAAAAATTGATTTTATCAAATTTTGAAATGCGATTTTTTGGATGTATTGGTTTAATAGAGCTCCTTGTAAAAAATTATTATTTTTTATATTACAAAATTTTTATATAATCAAAAATTAACTTTCCTCAACTCAACACCTCTTCTATTTTTGGTGTTCTTGGGCGTAATGTTATATGAATAAACAACTTAAACGAACTGTACTGGTAGGAACGATAATTCTAATGGCATTTGCACTTCCAATAGCAAGTGCAGAAGCATTAGGTCAGAATATGAGCTTATACTCAGACTCTATCAATCCTATGGTTGTTCGAACTGGAGAAGACAAAGCAACAGATATTGCAGTGGAGTTACTAGCCTCTAATATTCCAAATGTTAGAGTGAAATCAGCCAATAATATAGAAGACTTAGCATCTTACACAAAGCTTTCTAGTCATGCCCTCTTCGTTGTTGGCCACGGTCATCGTTCAGGGATGGAAATTGGCGATGAAATTACTTCTTGGGCAGAGTTGAAGGATTCTGCAAAGTCATTTCAGGGAATTCGCCAGTTTTATATTGCTTGTCATTCAGAAGAGATGATTTCTGCAAAAACAACTGCTTTTAGCGGTCCGGTGGATGCTGAAATCGGTGCTGCACTAGCAACATGGCAATACAATCAGATCTTCAATAAGGACGGAATTGGAATCAATGATATCATTGAAATGGCTGAAGCCAAAGATGCAGGAAACCGACCAGTTAACCCTCTTTATTGGGGACCAACTGAAAAGTTATGGGCTGCAATCGACTATGTTATCTGGATGATTGTAACGGTTTGTGGTGCTGTCTGGGCTCAATATTCTCTGAGAGTGGCTGCAGCATGTGTTACTGCCGAACTACTAGGCAAAGCTCTGTCGTTTGCCAGAGTTTATGAACGATATCTTCGTGGTTGGATGGATTTTACTAGTTTTGTTGTAGCCACCTTTACTACTGTAGTAGGGATGGCTTGGACAATCATTAGCAAATTGCCATTCTTTATTGCAGCGGCCATTTTTGGAATATTTGCAGCAGAAGTGGCTACGGGCGGTTGGGCTATAGCTGCTATGCTAATCTTCTCTCTCGCTAGCCTTACAGTGTGGACGATTACCGCTTTGAATGACTGCTATGATGCTAATGACATCTATGGTGCTTAAAAAGAAACAAACGTATTCGTTCCCATTTATTTAGAGGTACAACGTACCTCTTCCCTCTTTTTTGCAGAAGATCTTCTCTTCTCCAATTCAGTAATTGATCTATCCCAATTTGTTAAGGTTTTTCAGAATTTTTTCAAATATTTTTAACTAATAATATTTTATTAATTCTCTCATTATCCTAAATGCCAGTATACTGCAGATTATGGCTAAATCAATTCTATTAACATCTATCGTATCCATGATGAACAGCAGTACAAGCGTTAAAGTTTTAAAAAAAAGAAAAAATGTGCCCTCTACTGGAATAGACATCTTTTTCGATCGTATAGCAAAAATCCCAAATTTTTTGTTGAATATTTAGTCACTCATACTAAAACTAACATTTGATAACGGATGATTGTGAAGAAAGGAATGGTTTTCTTTTTAGGAATGCATGTTATAGTAATCAAACGAATAACAACTCTGGAGAGCTACTTGAATGGTTGATCCTGTTTTCATACCAATAGCCGGGATGACCCTCAGTCTGTTTTTACGTTCTATTACATCACGATTTCTTAGTGAGTCTCCCAAGGATAAGAAAAAAATAGCGAGCGGTTTTTTGACTGATCGATTGAAAGAAAAAGCTGTTCGAAGGCTTGGTAAAAGAAAACTAAAAGAGCCTTTGACTAAAGAAGATCTTCCTATTCTTCGTGAGATAATTAGCGATGAATTAACTGCTTATGGAGCAAGCCAAAAGGAAATTGACCAACTAATTGTGACTTCTCTTCAATCCCTTTCAGAAGACCATTCACAAATTCTATCTAAATTAGAAGACATGGAATCCCTTGTACGAAAAGTTACTCTTCCTTTAGCCCTAAGAGTTGCTGGTGGAGATGAAGAATTACCACAAGAATTACTAGAAGAGTTAATGGCACAAAAACTTATTGGAAATCCTGCTTCTGAGAAAGTTTTCAATGATTTAGTTGATGAACAGCAAATCAATGGTGAAATGACATCAACTCTTGCTAATTATCAATTTTTGGAAGCAATCCGCGAACATGAACAGTCTAAAATGCGTAATTTTTTAGTAAAAGAAGGAGCTACGGATGACGTTAATGAACTCCTGAATTATCTAACAATTGCAGACATGTTAAGTGCTGAGACCCATAGTGAAGGCCAAGAAGTTCTAGATGAGTTAATAGGTCACCTTTTAGTTGACATAGGAGCAGGGGTAACAGGTGGACCGAATCTTCGTCCTATCCTCCTTGTATTAGATCGTTTAAACAAACTCAAAGAAATGACTGAAGAACGACGAATCCAACTTCGGGGTATTTTAGCTCTCGAATTATCTAGTGTAGAAGAAAGTGAGAAGCTGGAAATATTATATTTAATGAGCCGGATTGACCCTGCCTTTAAGATTGACGCTACATTAGTTGAAGCGATCTTAAATCGTCTAACAGAGACTGGAATATCTGATAAGGTAATCAAAACTAAAAAAGTGAAGTTTACACATAAAATCCTTCGTTTTTTTCGAAAACGTAGTTCAAAAGATCGAGAAAGGGCGATTAAAAATATCCGTAGTCTAACAAAACGGCTTGAAAAGCGAAAATTTGTTCGAGCTACTCCTTTAATGCATCATCAATTAGATCGTTTGATCTCGGAACTGTCACTTTGTATTGTTGATTTTGAAAATGAAGAAGAATTTGATGCAAAATGTGTTGCTGAACTTGATGAACTATTACGCACACTCATTGATTTACTCCAGCGTCCTACAACTAGAAAATTAGATGCCAATTCACGATTAAAAATCCTTGAGGCTCTTGATCATACTTTATTC
>JAEOTI010000570.1 GCA_016839955.1 Candidatus Hodarchaeota archaeon
AAAAGGTGTTATTCTGGATCATGTTATCGTATTGTTCATCAGAAATTTTACTAAGAAAAGTCCCAGCCTCCATAATTAAAGCTGAAGTTTCATAAAGGTTTGCCAGGAGTATAAATTTCGCTGGAAGAGTTTTCAACCCTTTTTTCAATTTAAGGAAATCATCTGAAATACGATAGAGTTTTTGTTTTAGGTAGGTGTTGGGAGCTTCTTCTTCACGACCTATTAGCATTTTAATATCCTCTAACTTTTTTAAATGATAATATACGGTGTTACGATGGATTCCTAGATTCTCAGCTATTGTTTTAGCATTAATTTCACCAGATTTAATGACTTGAAACATTATAGCCATCTTTATAGGGTCCACCATCATATCTATAAGCGTTTTTTCGTCCAATGTGATTCCTCTGACTTTTTCAATTTACAGAAACCTTTTTTAATCTTTGGGATATTCTAATTATTGTGATATTCGAAAAGATGTGATAAGAAATGACCGTCTTAAATAAAGAAAAAATGGTAATTCAGTCCCCAATTGGGATTGGTTGTAGGTTATGGGGTTCTATTGATCCTATAAAAGCTCAAAAGTTAATAAATTGTGCCTTAAAATATGAAATCAATTTTTTTGATACTGCTGATATTTATAGTAAAGGAAAATCTGAAGAAGTTCTAGGAGTTGCATTAGGTCAAACTGAACGAAAAAAAGTTATAATTGCGACGAAAGGAGGTATGAGGTCTCATAATGGCAGACATACACAAGACTCTTCTCCTAAATATCTTAATAAAGCGATAAATGCGAGTTTAAAAAGGCTTCAGACTGATTATATTGATCTATATCAAATTCACTATTATGATCCAGTCACCAATCCTCAGGAAGTAGCACTTTGTTTGAAAGAATATCTAGAAACTGGGGAAATAAAAGCAATAGGCCTGTCAAACCTTAATTCAAGTGATTTACATCATTGGTTATCTCAAGATTTTGTCAAACCTATTTCGCTTCAATTACCATGGAACATGCTTCAAAGAGATTCAAGAGAAGTAATCGAAAAAGCAAATCAAGCTAATCTTACAATATTAGGATACACTCCTCTTCTAGCAGGATTATTTACCGAAAATATACCTGATAGTCTACGCAAGGAAATTCCTCCTAATACAATGACCATTGCAGAAGAATATCGATCAATACTTCAAAGTTGGGCAGAAAAACATGGTCTTTCTATATCTGAAGCTGCGATCCTTTGGACTTTATACAGTCTGGAAACAAACATCACTTTATTGGGAGTAAGGGGAAAAAAACATCTAGAAACATGTCATAAACTTCTTAGACTCCATTCTAATTCTAAATTTAAAGAGGAAATTTTAGAATTTGCAAATCGGTTACCCGAAAAACTCCCTGGGACCATAATAACTCAGAAGGTCATCAATACTTTGAAAGGTTGGGATAATACCAATTTAGCTACTATTGCCATGGGAATCAATTTACCTGTCCCTAATGATGTCAAAAAAGGAAACGATATAGAAATCGACATCTTCACGGGAAAATTTGTTAATATTAAATCAATTTAATCTGAATAAATAAATCTAAAATATAATAGTTGTTTTTATGTGGATGTTGATAGAAAAAGTAAACTGAAAGCAATAATGGAAGATGGGAAGCAAATTGGGCGATATAAAAAAAGAGATCAGAAAATCTACCGAACACATTTGTCAGAGTTGCGCGGGGTCGCTCACGACACTTGATGCAAAAGGAACTGAAGCTGATGGGTCAGTAAGTGAATATTACTGTCGTGACTGTTATCTTGATGGTCAATTCACTGAACCTGAAATCACAATGAAAGAAATGATTGAGGGACTCGTTGCTAACACAGCAAAAACTACAGATCTTACCATAGATGAAGCCAGAGACTATTTAGATAATATATTTCCCACTCTAAAGAGATGGGCGTTGAATAAATAGTTAAAACTGAGACAAATTTAATTTTGATTCTAGAATCGATGAAGTGTTCAGCACAACCGTTTCTTTCATCATAGTCGTCTGTTATCAAATATGATTATTTATAGCAGCGACTATCCTCATAAGCAATCTTATAAAGAGGCCCCGCTAGAACAGTTAAGCGGGATACCTGTCCCCATATAGGACACAGGCCTTGTTATCGTCTCAATCATCTCACTCGGCATAGTTCCGGGTTCGCCTTATTCTGTGGATGCTTACTATTGATCACCTCAACTTATTGTTAGCTCTATTTCTTTATATACCATGTTAGACATCACTGAAAAATCATAAAGATAGATCTAATAATATTTGATATTATTTGTTTATAAAATCGCGAACTATAATGGTCGCTTGAATTTCTTGAATATCAAGTTTTTACCCCAAAATAAATGAAATGCTCAGCACAACCCCAAATAGACGGATCATTTGAAGTCTCAATTATAAATTGAATCCAACGCTCCCAATGTTCTGGAGTTTGGCTGATTAAGTTGGTTCCTTCTCTTAACCCTCCAGAAAGTCCTTCAGATGAAGCGAGATCCAGAGTCTCAAAGCCATAATTTTCAATCCATTTCTGAAGTTCGATTGGCGTGAATAAGTAGTTGTCTGGATTGTTATCATGAGCTAAATGAGTTCCAGAGGTTAGAATTCCCTCATATTGAGGAAGGAAAATCAATTCTGGACGATTTTTGAGAAGATTTCTTATCCTACCATAACGATTAATCGCTCCAATTACCAGTAATCCTCTTGGTTTTAGAACGCGTTTCAATTCACACATGGCATTTTTTCGATCCTCATATATAATCAGGTAGGAAAGTGGATGTAATGCCAAAATTACATCGAATTTTTCATCTTCAAAACAGAGGTTTGTGATAGAACCCTCAACAAACCCATATAGATTTTGTTGTACGGACAAAGATTTCTTGCTAGACTTTTCACGTGCTAATTTAATCATTCTTGGACTCAAATCTAAAAGAGTTGTTTTATGTCCTCGTTCAGCTAATTCAAATAAGTGTCTTCCTGGTCCTCCTCCAACATCTAATATCTTGCTTTTAGGAGGAAGAAACCGGTTTAGATGATGAAAAGTGACTATCCATTCTAATTGGTGAAAACCATCCTTGAATAATCGATTCCACTCGTCATATTGGTCAAAATATCTTAATACAGATTCATAGTTTGTCTTCTTCATATTCCGCATAAAAAGAAATACGATTAAAGAAGGAGATTATCAATGCAAAAACAGCTTATTATTGAATTGATTGAGATGAAAAACGTCATTCAAGTAGCAAAAATAATTGCAAAATCGAAATATCTCGTTGCGTTCACGGGTGCGGGTATCTCTACTGAGTCTGGATTGTCTGACTATCGAGGACCTGATGGAGTTTGGACTCGCCGAGACAAAGGGTTGCTTCCTAAACCAGATCCAAGAATTAATGATGTTAGACCGAATCCTGGTCACAAAGTTCTTGTTGATTTTTACAAATCTGGAATTTTGAAGTTTCTTATTTCACAAAATGTTGATAATTTACATAGAAAATCAGGTATTCCCTTAGATATCTTAGCTGAACTTCATGGCAATCATTCTCTCATGAAATGTCTCAATTGTGATAAACGATTTGAGAAAGATGACATTGGTTGGGATAATCAGGTTTTCGGTAATGGTTATCGTACTTCTCCCCAAATCCCAGGTCAACCTACCTGCCCTCATTGTGAGGGGCGAATAATTTCTTCTATTGTTAATTTTAATGATCCTATGCCTGAACAGGAGATGAAGAAGGCATCTTACCATTCTGAACAATGTGATGTTATGCTTGTAATAGGTTCATCATTATCAGTATATCCCGCAACAGATATGCCAAAAATAGCGAAAGAAAATGGTGCGGTTGTCATAATCATAAATCAGGGTCCTACAGAACTTGATCATATTGCTGACATTCGAATTGAAGGTAAAGCAGGGGAATTCTTGTTTACCATCGCTGAAGAGGTAAATACGCTTATTTCTCAGTGAGTTCCTCTTCTAATAATTTATTTTTGGTAATCCTTACTGGAAGAGAATAATAACTTTTTTTTGGTTGAAAATGGAGTACTTTCTTTATCATAAATTTATCTTGAGAAAAGTGAAAGAATATTACTAATTGCTAATTTCTGAAGGCCTGTTTTTGTCATCAAAACTTGATCATGCAAAAGAATTGCGAAAGAAAGGGAAATTTTCTGAAGCGATTAATCTAATTGAAGAAGTTCTATCTTCGGGTCAATTTGATGATCCACGAGCAAAAACAATCTGTCTAAATGAATTTAGTCATAATAAATGGCAAATAGGACAACTAGATGATGCAGAACAGTACGCTAATGAAGCTTTATTGTTGAGTACTGAATTTGCGGACAATCTTGGACAAAAAAATGCGTTACATAATTTAGGCGTAGTTATGCGAAGAAAGGGAAAAATAGACAAAGCCATCAATTTTTTGAACCAAAGTTTGAAGATTCAGGAAGAAGTAAAAGATAAACCTGGTATTGCAACTATTCTAAATAATTTAGGTAATGTTTATTGGCAAAAAGGTAATTTAGAAATCGCTGAAGAGTATCATCACAAGAGTCTTACTATAAGGAAGCAACTAGGGAATCCATTTGATATTTCTGCTTCTCTAAATAACCTTGGAGTAATCTATTGGCAAAAAGGTCAGTTTGAGAAAGCTGTTGATTTCTATAATAAGGCTTTAATTATTGATAAAGAGATAGAAAACCCAAAACACGCTATTACGCTTCATAACATTGGGATCATCCATTCTGAACGTGGACATCTAAAAGAAGCTGAAAATGCTTTTCAAAAAAGTCTATCTCATTTCAACAAGGCTAATAATCTTGAAGGTGAAGCTTCTGCTCTCAACAACCTTGGTGTTTGTTATCTAAGAATGCAAGATTTAATAAAAGCAAAAATAAACTTGAATGAGAGCTTAAGGTTATATAATCAACTCGGAAATAAGGATGCAATTGCCGAAGTCTATTATCAACTAGCATTAATTGAATTACTTTCTGATTCAATTCAATCCGCAGAAAACCAAATTAACAAATTGGCAGAAGTTGCCAAGGATTCCCAACTCGAAGAGATAGAACTAAGATATGTCTTAGCAACGGGTTGGTTGAATCTTAAAAAACATGAACTATCTTCTGCTCTAAAACTTGGAGTTCGAGCAAAAGAACTTGCAATCAAGATTCCATACTTCGAATTGGAAATCGAGGCCATTCAGCTTTTATTACAAGGCTCATTACAACTTTATTCAATTACAAATAACATAGAACATGAGAAACGAATAGAAACGCTTTGTATTGAGTTGGAAGAACTTAGCAAACGTGAAAGACTTCATTCAGCTTATGTAGAAACGAAATTGATCCGAGGGCTTCTTAAACAAGCAAAATTTGATTTAGAAGACGCTAATCTACTTTTCAGGGCAGCGAAAAAATCTGCTGAAAAACGAGGTATTACACGATTAATTCAGAAAGCCCAACAGCAAATTGATCAACTTCAAAAAAAGCTACTTATATTCCAAAATCTACAAGAAATATCGCCCCAGGCTTATGAAAATGCACAATTTAAAGAAATACTTTCTTATCTTAAAGAAGCACAAGTATATCTACGACAAACAAGCTAATTTTTGGAATTCATCTTTCAGATAGGAACGCCCAACAATCTCCTATAGTTACAACTCCTAATAATTTACCATGTTGTGCCACAGGAACGAGTGGAATGTTATGGCTATTTAATATCTCGAAAGTTTCTTCCACAGAAGTTTTGAGGTCAATTGGTTCAATTGAATACATAATTTCTTTGACTAGCACATCATGTGGGTCTTTTCCTTCTGCAACAACTTTAGTAGTTATTTCAAAATCAGTAACAATGCCTAGAATTGATTCTCCATCTAAAACAACTAAATCTGGGATACCTACATCTCGAATTACTTTCGCTGCCTCAACAACAGTAGCAGCAGATTGAATTATTTCATATTCGTCATCAATCCTTAATCTGGCAACTTTTGGCATACTATTCTTCACCAAACCCTTTTGTTTTTCTCTTTAAACGTCCATAGAAGATGTATTCATCCTTTCCTGGGACAAGTTCGATTTCCTCACCTTCCTTGAGTTTCATTCCTTTAAGTAGTTCCGGTGGAAGATGAAGTGTTCCATTCTGTATTTTTGAACTGATGGATCTTCTAGTCGGTGCAGGTACTCCTCGAATTCGGCTACGAATCTCCTCTTGTACTTGAACCACTTTTTGAAGAGATTCCTGTATTCGTTTATCAATTTCATCAGAGTTTTCTAGTCCAAGATCCGTCGCAATTGAATTTTTATCTAGTAGCACAAGAGATCGTTGTATTCTTTCCCATTCTTGTTGATCTATTCTGAAGAATCCTTTTGTACGCATATTCAAACCATTTTGTTGCCGACGTTTATGCTTTCGAAAACGTTTCTTTTGAACTTCGTTCTGGACTGACCCTTGGACTTCTTTCTGAATGATTTTACTAATTTCTACTGAACTTTCTTTTTTTAACGTTGTAACATTACTTTTGCCTATCTCAGCTTGAATTAGAAAAATCCCACCGGATCTTTCAAGTTCTGGTGAGAATGGGATTCGAAATAGTAGTGATTTCTCTGGTAGAGTAGTTATCGAATTCGTTTTTCGGATATCAATAATTTCTTTGGTTTCATAAATTTGTACAACAGAAGCATCGATTGTATTGATCTCATTAAAGACCATAGGAATAAGTGCTTGGCCAGATTCAAATTGAGATCCAATTACTCCACTTGCTAATGTTGTTCGGGTTAAAGCTTCAATTAAAGTGATAATTCCAACACCTATTGCGGTTAGTATCAGTCCAACGCTCCCTAATCCTACATCAAGACGTTCTAGCACAATAAAAACAAAAACAAGTAGAATCCATTTAGTAGCTTGAGATGTTCCCGCAAATATTGTTACTAGTAATTGAAAAGGGTTTAGAATTAATTCGGCATAATTAATTTTTACACGACGAGCCAGTAATAGTATTATTTCAAAAAATCCTACGAGTAAGAAAAAAGTTGTTGCTAAATCTTGATATTTTTCTAAATCGCTAAAGAGAGTTAATAATTCTATTAGTACAGCAATCTTCCAGAGATTTAATAGGAAACTGCTGACTAATGGTGAAAAGCCTAATACAAGTTCTTTTGTTGGTGTTTTGTCCTTAATTAAAAACCAACCTACAAATAAAGCAAAAAGGAAGGCAATCATAACTTCTTTAACTTGAAAATCCGTTGAACTAACTAATTCCGATTCTCGAGTATAAAAAAACTGTGCAATGATCCAAACAAGAAGATATCCTAAAACACCACCTCCCACATCTATGTCTTCTCTTCGTTTTGAAGACATTCGGTTACCTAAGGTAAAAAGGAGACTAGTTCCTCCAATTAATAAATAGATTTCAGGGTTCATATTTATAAATGTCGTTAAAAGCCAAAGCAAAAGTAAGATTATTCCTATGTACGACAATCTAGAAGTTTTTTTACCAAATTGTTGACTAAAAGTTTTACTCCGACTTGTTTGGAATTCTATGCTCATTCTATTGACTATCCTTCAAAGAAATAAGCTAATAATAAGAATGCTTGAAATGAAGTTAATTAGTAATTAAATAAAATTAAGTTAATCAATTTGCGGATTGTTTGAAGTAGGAATTATCAATGAATTAAAACATATTAAAAATTTAAAACGAATCTTCAACGCCCAGCATCTTTTAGGAAGGTGTTCATCTTTTGTAATTGGACTTGTGCAAACACTTGAGGAGCAACTTTTCTCATCTGCTCGTAGATTGACAATTGATTTTCTAACAACTCAATTTCCCCCTTTGCACGACGAATAGTATTAGATAAATCAAATTTGGTAGCTTCCTCCTCAGCTGCTTTAAATTGATTCAAAGCTTGAGTAAATGCACCTTTAGCATGTAATAAAAATCCTTGCATTAGTAAAACTTCAGAATAAATGTCGTGAAGATTTTCTCGGGTGCTAATATCTTTTATTTGCAAAAGAACTGCTTCAAGATGTGCTTTATGGGCTTTTTTGCGATTCAAAACAAATAGTTGCAATAGGGATTTAGCGACTAGGTAAAGAGCATCCATAGCTATATCAAATCTTGGAATCTCTGCTGCAATAGAAACTGCCTTCTGAGCATGATCTAAAGCTATAGAAAGATTGCTTCGTGCCAATTCAAGTGTTCCTGCAGCTAAACTGGCTTTTGCAACAACTTCATTCAATTGTGAAGTCCTTGATAATTCTAACAATTTTTTAACAATTGCTACACTTTCTACAAATTTATCTTGCCCTAGAAGGATACGCAAATAATGGTAGTATGCGTCAGATAAAGTCTGATAGTTTTCTAAAGGTTTTAATAATTTTATACTCTTTACTATTATTTGTTCCGCTTTTTGGAGTCTATTTTGTCTCCAGTACAATTCTGCAAGATTATTGTAGGTTAATGCTCTACTCCAATCAGAATCTGATCTTTTTTCTTTTAGCTTGATTGATTTTTCAAGGAACTGTTCTGCATTTGTGTATTCTGCTCTTCGTGAGTAGACAATGCCAAGGTTGTTAAATGAAGAAGCAATCTCAATTTCGTCTCCAAGCTGTTCTCGAAGTTTCAGGCTTATTGTGTAGAATTTTTCAGCTTCATTTAATCGTCCTAGATAGAGAGAAATTGTACCCATGTTGTTATTTGCATCAGCTTCCCCTTTAACATTGGGAAAATTAGTTATAAGCTCTAGTACTGTTGTAGCTTTCTTCTCCGCTTCTGAAAATTTACCCATTCGCCAAAGACATTGAGTTTGTTCATTCAGACAAAATTGTAATTCAATTTTTTTGTTAGAATTCAATGATTTTTCATGTTTCTCAAGTCTTTCCAAGGCTTGCTCAAAATCTCCAGCTTCGCGTATTTTTTGAGCCTGAATAACTTCCGGTGGAATGTGCATACTTCTTTATATTGCATGAATATTGAAATGCTTTTTGGTTTTTAAAGGATATATAAAAAGAAAAGTGGGAAAAAACTAGTTTAGGCTTTCAATACTAAACTTTTTCCGCAACAAGCAAAATCGCAGTCATGATGGTTCTCATCGGCACAACCGCAATCACTTGCATCTTTTCCACATTCAACACATTCCTTAAGGACTTTTAACTCTAGTCCACAACCCTCACAAGAATATGTTTGACCTTCTTTCATATCATGACAGGTAACCATATATAATACCCTCAAACTTGATATTTATCCCAATTGATTAAAAACTATTGTTAAAGCCAGCGAAATTAAATGAAAACGGAGAAAAGGGAATCCTATTAGAGCCTTGAATTAATGGTTGGTTCTGGGAAATTATTTAGCTTTCTTTTATTTTAAAACCATTCATCGTCCATCGTTTTTTGCTCTTTTCAATACAAAGAATTAGTTCTAAAAGCTCTTTTAGTATGATTTATACTTTTTCCTAGGTGAAATGATAAGATAAGAAATTTGAGAACCTCCAAAATCAAGCGTGAAATCGTAACTCTAATTGTATAATCGTTTTTAATTTCTTATTATTGTCCTCAATCCAAGGTACGGGAAGGAATCATGGTTCAGAAGAAAAAATTGATTTGTATTCTTCTCTTAGTTTTGTTTTTAATTCCATTGATGCATATTCAACCAGGAAAAGTCCAAAAAGCAGATAATCTCAGTTCAACATTAATAAAAGATGATGCAAGAGATTTTACTTTAAAGGACGAAGAAATTGAGAAATCAGAGACTAATTCAATTTACAAAGAGAGCCCAGGTGTTAAAACTTTAGAAATGTGTGAAGATGAACCTGAAAATGAAGGTGTTCTCTGGATAAAACCTCACAGAAATAACAGTTATTCATTGTTTAGTGGTGGAAGTGGTTTAGCTACAAAAACTCCATGGGAAACAAATTTTTTGATCCCTAATAATATTCTCTCAATATCACTCAATGTTTCATGGGGATTAAATCCATTTACTGAATTACTTAGTAATCAAGTTGATTTGTTTATTCAGTTAGAGAATCTACATATCCCTTTTGGACGTCAAATTAGTGATGAACTAGTGAATAATATTTGTGATAATTTGTTTAACGGATCATTAATTCCAGAGAATTTAACATTACAAAGCCATGTCTTTGTGAATAATTACTTAGACCAAGAATTTGAATTTTCTGCGACTTTAAATGAAACTAATGCGGAACAAATTTTAAATTGGTATTTACTCGACGAATTTTCAAACTCTCCTTGGATAGAAAATCTTCCCAAGGTTAATGAATCATTTTTTATTTCTTGGTCATTTAGTTCATTAACTAGAAAAAATAAAATCCTTGTATTAGCTTTAGAAGACATAGAACTTTCAAAAATTTTAGTTGAGCCTTATATTTTTAATTTCTCAACTTTTTTTGATATCCACTCAATAAATCTAAATGATAAACCATATAAAAACTCAATCTACTACCCAAACAATATTCAAGTTTCATTCTCCGATCCTCTAAATGTGAAAGTAGTTTCAAAAGATTTTTATACGAAATGTGCCTCAATTAATTTCTTAAATAACCAACAAGATCCAAATTATCTTTTGATTGGATTAGAGATAGCTAATCGTCCTGTGTTGTTTCCATTCCCAGAAGAAATTCCAAGTGTTTTACATGGTTATGAATGGTTAATTATTTACATTACTTGGTCAAACTTAGGAAATCAAGCTTTGACTGCCGCTAATTTCTCTTGGGAATATTCTAGTTCCAATTTCATTTGGGAGTCAACAAATGCAACAGGTATTAACGATGTTGATATTGGAGAATCAATAACTATTAGGACGATTTTTTATGTTTCAGGAGCTGGTTCTGCAATACAAGGTGTATGGGATGTTATTACATGCTATGCGAACTATTCAAACGATGAACTCGCTTATTCGGTTGAATTAGATTTTGATTTTCTAGTTTTAGATTTTCCCTGGTTAGAATCCAAAGAATCTGGTGGAGACTGGGTTAACGTTACAACAACGGTTCTAGATCCAGTAATAAAAACTGGAGACCAATTTAATATAACTTTTCAAATGAAAAATCACTTTGCGGGTAACTTTACAGAGATTGAAATCTATCCTTATTCAGCAATTTCTGTAAATAATTCACAACTTCTAAGAAATTCGCTCAGCCAACATAGCTACATTAAGGATTCATATACAAATACTAGTATTCCAACTATCATTGTAACTGAACCTTTAGAGAACGAGTCCTCAATTTTTATTAATTTTACATTTCAAGCACGTTCTAATGGATCTTTTGTAGCCTATCCAATTATGGTTTCTTTCAAAGATGAAAATGAATTATATTATAGAATAATAACTGACCCATTCTATTATTCAATTAACTCACCAGATAATTTTCCAGTTATTGATTTGGATATAGGAACTAATTCAACAGTGAATTATTCAGGAACTCCCATTAACATTTCTTTAACCCTTAGAAATTTTGGAAATGTCCCTGCAGAAAACCTTACAGCTGTATTTAGCGTGACCAAGAATTTCAATGTTGATTCAGGATCGCTTAATTTCGCATATCATCAGATAGGAGTATATTATTCAAATCTTTATTTCGAATTTGGGACTCTAAACCCTGGAAATACAACAAATGGATGGGTAATAATCATTCCTAATGTTTCTGAGTTAGAAAATTGTACATATGTAAGGGTACTTGATGTACGCTATAGCAGTGACGATTATAGCGAACTTTATGATGTTTATTCACCAATTATTAGTTTAGTTGTGCAACAAAATGCATCAACAATAAAAAAATCAAACTTAGGAATGGTAATGGCGAGTGATAAACCCTTATGGGAGAATGGAACGTTATCTAGTTTTTCATTTATTGTTTTTAATCATAGAATGACTTCATTAACAGATTTAAGCTTTTCAATTGGTTCTGAATGGGACGTCTCATCGTTAGAAGTTCCAACAGAAATTCTAAGTATGAACATAGGGATATTAAATGTGACTTTTTTAGTTGCTATTGAAACACAGGCAACACTAACTAAATCGTATTCAATTCAGGCTGAATTGAACTATACTGAAGGGTCTACCTCTTATAATCTTAGTAAACAGTTCTATTTCACAATTTCAAAATCTACCCTCCAACATCCCCTTAATATGGAATTATTTGTTGTAAATGACTTCAAAAAAGGTTATGGGCAACGCTCAAAATTTTCTCTTATTCTCTGGAATAATACTGAAGAAATAACTGATATAAGACTAAGTATTTCCTCTGATCCATCTAATTTCTTTGCTTTTGATTCTAGTAATAAGTTTTACTGGCCACAAAAGATTGTAAATGGTAATTTAACAACTAGATTTGAAGGGTTTCCAATTTGTATGGGAAATTTTCCAGTGATAACTGGAGAGATAACATTTTATAAAGGTAGTAGTCTTATAAGAGGGCCATTGCCACTATTTGAACTCCTTCACGTTGAAGAAACTGGAAAACATGTGAATATAACCCTAGAATCTCCTAATGGCATTGAATTTGGAAATGACTTAATTGTCTCTGGTGTTATACAATGGGATGATGGTATTTCAGCAAAAATGATACACTTCAACTTTTCTCTATATAATGACTCAGATCATCTTCTCTTCACCAATTACTTTAAAACAAATTCTTCAGGTCAATTTGTACTTGAGGGCTTTTATGAACCTGATTTTGCATGTAATATCACATCAAAGTTTTACATTGATAAACTAATGGTGT
>JAEOTI010000571.1 GCA_016839955.1 Candidatus Hodarchaeota archaeon
CTTCAAGTATCTTTAGATCGAATTCTACCAAACATGAAAATCACTGAGTGAGAAAATCTCATTGATTTTGTTTTACCAAAGGGATAATATCAATGCCAACAAATGGAATAACTTATCTTAATAAAGAGGATTGGAAATATTGAAATGTAATTCTCATTCTAAATCTCATTGGTCCCATTCCACCTTGATGGAGTTAGAAAAATGGTAGGAAAAAACAAAGAAATAAAACACGTTTTGAAAATTCTATTACTAGGAGACGGGGCTGTTGGTAAAACATCTCTTATCCTTCGGTTTATTGAAAACAAATTCAAAGAAGAGTACTCAGTAAGTCTAGGTGTGGATTTTTTAACAAAAAAGATAACCTTTATAGATGAAGATGATATAACACGATCAGTAGCATTACAAGTGTGGGATATTGCAGGACAAGCAAGACATGTATCCTACTCACATCTCTACCTTAGAGGAGCACTAGGGGCATTTTATGTTTTTGATCTAACAAGAAAAGATACACTTGATCAAATCCAGAATCGTTGGCAAATACAAGCGTTGAAAGCATCTCCAAAGCATATTGGCATCTTAATTGGAAACAAGGCCGATCTAAAAAGAAATCGAGCCATTTCAAAAAGTCAATTGAGTCAGATCGCGGCAAGTATGCATGTACTAGATTTGATAGAAACATCCGCAAAGACTGGCGAAAATGTTCATGAAGCGTTTCAGAGAATAACGACTGAAATTCTGAACGTTAAAGCTAAGAAGTTCTTATGAGGGTATATAATGGCTGAACTTGTAGAATTCAAAACGGTAAAAGCTTTTTTCATTTTTCAAAAGGACGAGGGACACACACTATTTACACGCTCATATGAAAAAAAATCAACAGCTCCAGATGCCCATCTTGTTGTAGCTTTTCTTACAGCGATGTTTTCATTTGCGAAATCATCTTCTTTAAGTGAATTAAAAGTTGTAGATATGACGGATATTCGATTTTCCTTTATCGAGAAAGATAGATTAATATTTGCTGTCTTGGCTTCCCCTCTTGTATCACCTCTAGACGTTCAATTTAAATTGTCAACACTAGCAAGTTTATTTTTCGAAGAGTATTCAGAAAAAATTCAATCAATCAAGCTTATTGATACAGATATGTTTGAATCATTCAAAAAATCTGTTGATGAAGTTTTTACTGGTGAAACTCGTCGTATGCTTCAATCATCGAAGAATGCAGCATTGTTCTATTTAAAGAAATTAGTAGATAGAGAATCAGGTGCCCGTGGGGCAATGATTGTTTCATTCACAGGTGATATCTTATTGGAGTATAAAATGGATCAACAACGAATGGCAGCAGCAATAAAGATTTTAAATGTAGGAACCTATATGACGAACCTAAGATATCTGGTTGTTGCCTCAGAAATAACTCATCTGGTTGCTTATAAGATCAGCGAAGGTTTACTTCTTGCTGTTGATGGTCATCCTACCTTTGGCTTGGAAAATTTAGTTGTAAATGTATCTGAGACTGTGAAACAAATAAAAGAGATTATCCCGACATAATTTTAACTTGAAGTGAAAGTTCCCTAACTGAATAACAATGGATTTTCACATGCGGAATTCAATAAAAATCAGACTAGGATTGTATTTTTCTCTAACAGGAATATTATTTATTTCAGTTTTTCTACCAGAGGTCACATTAGTATTTATAGTCATCCAAAATATTGATAATTTTCTTCTTTGGATATTTATTGCTCTCTTAATGCCCCTTGTCTACCTGTTTTCATCCCTCACATTCGGAATTATCCATTCTCAGATCATTTGTAGAATTTTCCTTCCTAAAATTGAACCTGGTAAGTATACTCATGGTTCTGATATAGCTTATTTGTATGCGGTTGCGGTTGTTTCTCCTAGTATTTTTAAAAGTATGTTAAAAGCGTATAGTTTTGTTCCGCACCTTTATTCTTTACTGATAGGGAAATTCCTTTGGTTATATGGTTTAAAAACAGGCAAAAATGTATATATTTCCTCTGGGACTATTCTCGATTCCTATCTAGTTTCTATTGGTACAGGTAGTCTTATTGGTGTCCGAGCAATTATATCAGCACATGTTACAGAAAGAAATCATTTGATTTTAGCCCCAGTGACAATTGGTAATAATGTAACTATTGGAGGAAATTCTATAATAACTCCTGGCGCCACTATCGGAGATAATGTGATTATTGGGGTCAACTCTCTTGTGTTAAAGGATCAGATAATTCCCTCACATACCGTTTATGGTGGTACACCAGCTCGATTTTTACGAAAATTTGATGTCGATGAGTCGTAAGGGTTAGTTATTATTTCGAAAAAGAAAACCTCATTAAATTTAATGCATCGAGTAATAACTATCATTGAATATTAATCAATGATTCAATTTTAGAAATTGATTCAATTGAGGTGTACAGTTGTCTGATAATCATATTTTTGTAAACTCACCCTTTAATGCTTTTCCATTGAAATCTTTTCCTCAAGTTATTGATAAACTTGAGTACTTAGGTAGAAACGAAGAGCACAACCCATATGAGATATCTCCAGGTACGGATTTATGTATAAGTGATACATACTATTCCTTAGGATTTTTGAATTTTCTTCATTCTTATGGTAAGGTAGTAAAGAAGGATGATAAATGGTTATTACAACCAAAGGGCAATAGAAAAACAGAAAAGCCATACAGATTTGCAACAATTGCCGATGCATGTTTAATCCTTGATAAACTATCTAAAACACCCATTACTGTTCAAGACATTCACAAAGCAATTCCTGATATAAACGAAGAAAAAATAGCTAATTATTTGAATTTGCTCTTATTAATTACACAAAGAGGTAAAGTTGAAAAGAGAGCTGAAGGTTGGGACGCAACTTATGTCCTTATTGA
>JAEOTI010000572.1 GCA_016839955.1 Candidatus Hodarchaeota archaeon
AGTGCTTTTCATGCTTATGATTTGTGTTTCAATAGCTTCTAAACGTTCTACAATAATAGCATTCTGTTCAACACTGTTCAAGACCATTTTTGTGAGGTCCTTTAAGTCTTGTGCCAGTTCATCTACTTTAAATTCAGAAAAGCCTTCCACTAAGTGTGCTAAATCAGTAGTCGACTGAGAAAAGGTAATTGCGGCAAATCCATCTTTAATTTCACGTCTTAATCGGTCTGTTGATCTTTCAACAAAATTTTGGATTGTAGAAGTGTACCTTTCACGAATCAACTTCTCTAGTCGAGCAATATTCTCCGACAATGTTTCTACTTTACGTAGAATGCTCTGTTCAGACATTTCATTCTCCTTCAAAAAATATTCTAATTTGAATTATGGTTTATTCGCTGAGAAGCCGATATTCTACTCTTCTTCTTCATCAGGGAATGCTTGCTGTTCAATGCTTGGTAATTCTTCCTCTTCCAACGAAACAATTCTTTGAGTAATATCCTCTTGAGCTTCCATTCCAGGAAATCCTTCTCCTTCGGAAGGAAAAAACTCGGCTTGTCCTTTTGCATAATAAAATTCCGCTAATTGGTCTTCATGCTCAATAAGCAGTGCAGAATAATCACGGTCCTTCCCTGGTTTAGAAACAAAAATTTGACCTGCATCTATTGGTTCTTTTTTTTCTAGTTGGATTTGAAGCAGAGAAGTTCGAAAAATTTCCTCTAAATTTTCCTCTATAGTGACTCCTTCTATCTCACCATGGATTGAAAGTTCGGTAATGAAACTGTTCACCACTCCCTCTTGCTGGCTTTCCCAAAGCTGAGGAGTACCGTACAATTCTACACCTATTAATTCGTTACCTATGAATAATGCTAACCCATTTTGATCAGGAAAAGCCTTTCCTGCTTTAAAAAGAATCTCTTTGGTCTCTTTATCAACAGATATTTTCTCTTCTTCAGTTTCTTGGGCAATTTCTTCCATTTCTGCAAAACTTTGAGAAGATGCTGCTTCTTCAGGAACAAAATCCGCCCGTTTGGATCTATATTTAGCGATTGAACCCCAAGTCGTACTCTGTTCTGCCATTACATTTACAAAGCCCATGCTAGGGCTCATTCGAACTTTTTGATGTATATCAAATTTTGATGAGGTTTGCTGACCACCTCGAGCGAATGTCCAACGACCTTGCTCTACACAATTAACAGGGACATCACGAATTTCTTTTTCACCTTTAGAGGGTGATAAGATAATAGGAACAGTAATCATACGATCTTGTTTGCCACCAGTGACGACTTGAAGATAGGGAATAAGTACAGGTGTAGGGCTAGAAGTTGCAATTCGAAGTATATTGACAGACTCACTTTCAAGAACTTCTGCCGAACCGTCTTCAGTAGCCTGAGCTAAAGTTTTCAAATCAGGGTTTGTTTTGAGTCTTAATGGTAATAAAGCTACCCCTGTTGCTAATTCAGGGGCGCCAATCTCAAGTGAATTTAGAAATTTCAGAATCATTCTAACATCCTCAGTTTTTTCAGTTAATGGTTCACTCACAAGTTCAAAAACATTAATTTTTTCTTTCGTTATGAATGAAAGAATTAAATGAATTCATAAGTCTAATAACTTTAAGTTTTTTTTCCTAACCAATTTGACTGAGGATTTCTTTAAACTGGTTAAAAAAACCTTGTACTAGTGTTTGGAACTCCTGATATCCAAAATCTTCTTGAATGGAACCTTTTAATATATTTTCGAGTTTTAATATTATATTATAGAGCTCTTCTGCATTTTCTCTTACATTAGGAGAAAGTGTAGAATCTGAGGAGATTTCTATAATCTTTATATTGCTTTCTTTTATTTTGTCCAAAATGGCTTCCTTTTTTCTTGTTTCGTCCCTCGAAGCATTCTTCCATTCTAAAAAGTCAATTAAAGTGTTACCTGTTTCCTTCAGTTCATGAGTTCTACGTACAATTGTAATTAGTCGGCTTCCTCTTATAATCTGGCCTGAATCTTGCGGAACAGGTGTTTTACTTGAAATCTCTCCTATTTTGGTCGAGAGATCATGAGTTTGTTTTTCTACTGAATCTACTCGAGATGAAAGTTCCTTTCTAAGGTTTCTCTCTAAGTGATCAAAATGATTTGTCATATCTATCTGTGATTCATGAGGTCTAGAAGGTTCAGAAATGGAAATGTCCTTGAGTTGTTCTTCAATAGAAAGTAGTCGTGTAAAAATTTCCTTACGCAAATCTGTTGTTAAATCTTTAATGTCTGAAGCAATTTCCTGAGGAATTGCGGCCATGCGGGTTTGTAGACTTGCTTCAGGTCTTGTTCTAGTTGATATTTTTTGTACATGTGATTCAACAGCATGCAAATGAGCACTTAATTCTTGGTGAATTGTATTAGAAAACACTTTTAGTTCTTTAGCAATCTCTTGAGTTATAATTGCCATCCGTGACTCAAAGCTTGTCTCAATTTGAGACAGAGCATCGGTAATTTCGCTAATAGCTGATGAATCCAGGCCCAATGAAGCTGCTGATGTAGAAGAACTTAATGATGATTTTTGGCCAAGATACCCTTCTCTTTGCACTCTTCCTGCTATTTTTTCATGAGCAGGTAGTTTCTGAATCGCAATTCGATTAATAATGCTTGATAACTCTGCAAATTGACTTTTTAATTCTCCACCCTTTTTAAGATAATAATCAGCTCCTAAGTTCAGCGCACGAATTACAGTATCTTCTCTACCACGGCCAGTAAATATAATAACTGGGATCCATACTCCTTCTTTCCGAAGAAGCTCTAATAACTCTAAACCATTAATTTCTGGCATTTGATAATCAAGAACTATAACATCAACATCCTTCTCAGCTAATTTTTGTAAACCATTAGGAGCAGATTTTGCTATTATCAAATCGATTGAGGGGTCTTCTCTAGCAATAAATCTTCTAGCTAAATCAGTAAAGTCCTCATCATCGTCTATAAGAAGGACACGTATCAATTTTGACCACCAAAATTTTAAATATTTAAAACCCGAGCAAGAACCCAATTAAAGCCATCATCTAGACCTTCTCTAGTTTTAGCTGATGATTTTATTATTTTCCATTTACGTGTGTCCACAGCATTTAATTTGAGACTGTTGACTAGAGTTTTCTCATCGTATTTTTTTAGGAGGTCACTTTTGTTTGCAAAAACAAGTAAAGGAGCAGATCCAGCCTTTGGAGACTCAAGAACTCTGTTAAGTTCATTTGCAGCTTCCTGAAATCTCTCTGGCTCTGTACTATCAAGGACAAAAACTAAAGCACTTGGATTTTTCAAAAAATTACTCCAAGAATTTCTAAATCGTTTTTGACCAGCCATATCGAACATAACTAACTGCATCTGATTGAACAGGAGACGAATGATATTCGCCCTAGTTGTAGGTTGTGTTTTTAAGAAGCTACCTGACTGTAAGTGTTTAATGATGCTTGTTTTTCCCGCCCTATCTAATCCAAAAACAAAGAGTTTTAGAGCGGCTGATTCCTCTCGAGGTGGATTTTCAGCTGGTAAGGAAGATAAAAATTCCTTTAATATCTCTTGAACTTCTAAACTCGCCTGAGGGATCCCAGGGTCATCACGGGCGCCTTCATACAAGGCTTTGTATGCGGATGGTATCTCTCTTATGGTTTCTACAAGGGATTTAAATGATTCTTCTAGAGAAGCAGGATCAGTCTCATCATCTATTAAAACTAGAGTGACTAAAACCATTTCTGCAGATCCTCTAGCCCATTCTGAAGGAATTTCAAAGTATAAGTTAGCAGCTTTCCATCCTACCTGTTGTTGAACAAAAAAACCTTCTGTTTCTAAAAAATCCAGTGTTCTACAGATTTCAGTTTCTTTATCTGGATCGAGAGCCTGAGGAATAGCATGAAGAATCGTTGGACCTTTGTGAGTGTGAAAATATGAAAGCGTAACTGTTCTTGGCAATGGAAAAGCACCTACATGGAAAAACTCGACAATAATTAAGAGTTCAGAAGAAGCTTTTGAAAATTCTTCTTGTCAATAAACCAAAGAATCAACTTATCTTTTCCACCAACTTCTCCGTGGGGAAGTTTTTTTACTGATATCTTTCATCAAGGTTGAAATAGATTTATCGAATAAAGATTCCTTCAAATTACTACTGATGATATCAGATAAAATGTTCTTAATAGGTCCTTCAAGATCTTTTAAAACATTTTCTGGTAATTCTTTTTTAATAAAATCTCCAAATCCTTTAGTCATAAAAAGGCCTTTAGGGTTGTTTGAAGCGAGAAAATAGTTCTCTCCTTCAAGAATTTCAATATAAGTGAGGGCTCTTACTCCAAAGACTATTTTTTGGGGTATTGAGCGAAATAAATGGGTAAAAAAAGAAAATATTGAACCTAAATAACCTGAAAGAACTAAAGCATCTTCCTTATTATAAGAAGTAAACATTAATCCAGAAGAGTCGAATATAATTGCCCAGGGTTCAGTTGTTTCAGCTGATAAGTCAATTGTGAATCTCATTCTAAGGTACCAATGTAAGAAAAACAATTCAGCGAGGTCTAAGGCTGCAAAATTACATTCTCCCTTTTTTGCATATGCTCTAGGTTGGTCCCTACCTAATTGATGGATACCCAGTTCTTCAAGTGCTTCCTCAAATATTCGATCTACAATAGCCTGGACAGACTCTGAATCATCAGTCCATAAACCTGCATACATATCTACAGCTTGTGCACTAAGAACCCCACACACTAAATCAGGGCTTTCTCCAGTACTCTCACGACTGACTCGTAGTAGTCGCGAAGAAATATCCGGATTGGACGCAATGAGATAAAATTGGTTATGAAAAACCAGTGTAAAGATTTCGATTTCCTTGGGAGGTCTTCTTCTTTGATCCATAAAGCGAATAGACATAGCACCTTCTTCAGCGGCAATTTTTGTAAGCTGAACAGAAAGAGACGAAATTAATGAAGAAGTTTTTTCATCTAATGGACCAAATTTCCATAAAATATCACTACCATCTGTTAAGATCGCCCAATTATCAGAGAAAGTGGAAAACGCAATTTTAGCTTCACTCGCTTGGTATATTCCAGAAAGATTTTGTAATAATCTCTCAAGATTAATTTGATCTTCTGGTTTTCCTCTTTCTTCAATCATGAATTTTCTGAGTTCATTTTCAAATTCTGTAAACAGAGAGCTGTCAAAATCTTCAGAGACAAAGATACCAACCAAAAATGGATTCCTTCCCCCTCGCGTTGATTCAGACTCTTTGTAATCAAATTGGATTTTAGCTTTGCAATTATATTGAATAAATGGCATTGTTACTAAGGTCCGCTCAAAATTCTCATCACCAAAGATACTTTGTGAACTCATAAAAGCTTGTGTTGAAATGTCAGTGGGATCATCAACCAATCGGTTAGGTTTTGGTAAAAATTGAGTAAGAATTGGACCTTCAAGTTCATCCCATCGAGCTACTAACACGAGAATTTGAAATCTGTTCACCAACCAATCAAGAATCTCTTTAAATCAGCTATAACGCTTTCTGTACCTTTTTTTCTAAGGTAACCCTAAACAAAGATAGTCAAAACCAAATTTGGTCATTTTTTGCGGATCGTAAAAATTCCGACCATCAACGAGAAGATCACCCCTCATCGACAATTTAATCTTTTGGAAATTAAGGTGTCGAAATTCTCGCCATTCAGTTACAAGTACAATGGCATCACTATCAAGAGCTACTGAGTAGGCATCATGACAATAAGTTACTGCAAGATCAGGATGAGTTTTTTGTGCGTTTTTCATCGAAACTGGATCATATGCTTTTACTGAAGCTTCTCTTCTTACTAATGCCTCGATCAATTCAATTGACTTGGCATCTCGAACATCATCAGTATTAGGTTTGAATGATAAACCAAAAATTCCTATTGTTTTTCCTTGAAAAAATCCTAATTTTTCTTCCATTCTTCGAAGTAATGTAATAACACGTTCTTTATTAATATCATGAGCCGCTTTCAACAGTAGAAAGTCATAATCTAGCTCTTCAGCAGAATAAATTAGGGATTTTGTATCTTTAGGAAAACAAGATCCACCAAACCCGAGACCGGGTCCTAAGAAGGCGGAACCTATCCTTCTATCATAACCCATTCCTCGGATAATTTCACGGATATTTGCACCAACTCTTTCACAAATATCAGCTATTGCGTTAATAAATGAAATTTTAGTTGCCAGAAAAGAGTTTGATGCATACTTAATTAGTTCAGCGGATTTTATCTCCGTAATAAGCATTGGTACTTCAAGAGGAGAATATAATTCTAGAAGTTTTATGGCAGCTTTCTTATCTGTAGTTCCAATAACAACTCGATCAGGTTCTAAAAAGTCTCGAACAGCTGATCCTTCACGTAAGAACTCAGGGTTCGATAGAACATGAAAATGTAGGCTTGGTTGAGTTAGATTCTCTTTGATTGTTTTTTCAATTAGTTCACCAGTACCAACTGGGGATGTAGATTTATTGACAATTATTTTGTTATTAGTAAGGAATCTCCCAATATCTTTAGCTACTGCTATTACAGCAGATAAATCAGTCTCACCAGTATCCTTTGGTGGTGTGCCTACAGCAATAAAAATTATATCTGATTCTTCGATTCCATTTTGAATGCTTATGGTAAATTTAAGTCTTTTTTCTTCAGCATTACGTTTAACTAATTCTTTCAAACCTGGTTCATAAATAGGCATTAGCGGATCATGACGTTGTAAACCGTCGACCTTAGTTTGATCAATATCCACACAAATAACATCATTTCCTAAATCAGCAAAAACAGCTGCAGTAACCAAACCAACATAACCGACGCCAACAACACAGATTTTCATATTATAACCTCAAAATATAGAAACTAGACCGAAACACTCTTTACCAAATCAGAAACCTGTTCAGCAAACTTGGGAATGGAATTTAAAATTAAATCACGAGTATTTTTTGATTTAGTATATACAACAAGAAAAAGATAGTCTTCTACCAAAGGCACGGTAGTAAAGAGAGCCCATTTGTTCTTTAATTCCATCTCAACTATTTTTGGATGGTCTCCTTTCGAAGTAATATTCTGCCAAGCCTCGATAAAAGAAAAAGCTATTGACTCACAAAACTCGTGTCCTTCTTCATTGGTGGAATATTCTCCAAAACAATATGCGTCCGAACTAAGTAAAAGAATAGTTTCAGATTCAGTTTGTTCACCAAATTTTTGGAGTTTCCCCTTTATTAAATCTGGTTCAGTTACTCCTGTTAGTTGAATTCCCGCAGATATTATTGAAAATAACCCAAAGGGGTCAAAAATTGAAGTTTCTTGAATTGTTGCCGCTGGATTTATTTCTCGCAATTTTTCAGAACAAATTGATATATTTTCTAAGATTTTGTCATCTTTCATTACAAGATCAGGATCAGCTTTATGCAAACAAAATAGAAAGTTTGATTCTGCAACTGATTTAAGGTCTGTATCATTTAATAAGCTAGTGAAATAACTAATGGCCTCATTGAATCGATTAGGGTTTGTTACATCTATAATGAAAAGAACTACATCAATTGATTCTAGAGACTCCTTTTTTCTCAAATAGTTATTTCGATAAGCTTCTTGCCCTCCAAAGTCCCAAACCGCAATATCGTTTCCCAAAATTTGTAGATGTGTTCTAGCGATTCCTTTAGTAGGTTTAGGGCTAATACTGTCTGAATATTTCTTTTGTATGGTGTGTACAAAAGAAGTTTTACCTGCCCCATCAAGACCAAGAAGTGCTATTTTCAAAGTTTTCAACAAAGATTCCTCACGATATTTCTCTTAATTTAATTGATGAATTTTCTCTGTCTTTTCTAAGAACTGTTTAATTATTGTTGGTTTTTTTGCTTTATTTCTTGAAAGAATGAACAAGACTGTATTAAAAATGATCATATATTTGATATTCTCAATCTACCTGAAATTAGTCCTTTTGGTTTTATTTAAAACCTAGACCTCTTAGATGAGTTTGTAATTCATCCATTTGTTTTGAGATCTCGTCTAATGTTCCTTCATCCAATTGTGCAATAATTTTTTCATGAGTGGTTTCTTTTTGTTTTTTTATTGACTGAATTAGTTTTCGAGCTTTTGTGGCAAGTGCATCGAGTCCTTTTTCTTCAGCAGACGACACCGCAAACCCTAACTCTTCTAAAGCTAAGTGAAAATCAAGATCTGAAGCCAACAAAAGAGCCCTCAACATAGTTGTTTCAATTAAAACATGTGTCATTTTTCTTTCTTTAGCAAGCTGACTAGCTTCACGGATGTATTCTTTCATTTGATTTAAATGAGTTTCATCTGATGTAGCTCTGTATTCCAGTAAGGCAACTTCTGCAAGTTGGATTAATGCTCTCAACATATATTCAAAATGATTAATTTTTCGAGACTTCTCTAAACATTTATTATATACTCTTTTTGCAGGAACAATTTCAAATTGCCTTTGATGCAGAAATCCTTCAATAAATAGAGCCGCAGCAGTATATAGTTCAGATGATCCTTCTTCAAGCATTTCCTTCGCTTTGTTTAAAGCAATAGCTGCTTCTCTATGATTCTCAATATCAGCTTGAACTGCAGCTATTCCTAACTGGACCTCAATACGAAGAACATCGGGCACGGTAATAGATGCCATTAATGAAATACTATCAGTAAATGTATGCAACGCTTCTTCTAAATCAAATTTTGCCCATCTTAACCAGCCTAAATTGCAATTGACCGCAGACATCCCAAATTTATCATTTCGCTCTTTACAATTGTTTAACGATTGACCATAGAGTTCCAAAGCCTTGTCAAAATCCCCAATTTGTTTATAAATTAACGCTTGATTGTTTAAACAATAATCAAGCCCTCTACGTTCTCCAAGCTCTTCCCAAAATTCCTGAGACTCTTTAAACACTTTTAAAGCTAGTTTATAGTCTCCACTCAATAAGTGCGCATTTGCAGTATAATTAAGAACAGCAGCAATATCCCTTTTCGAATTAATTTGTTTAAATAACGTTAAAGCTAACTCCGATTGTTTTAAAGTTTCGGATATAAACCCCATGTACAAATTACAAATAGCAAGAATTGCTAATGCTCCAGCTTGTCCATAAATATAATCATTAGATTTTGATTTATCATAAGCAATCTCAGTAAGTAATTTAGCTCCCTCATAATCCCCTTGGTACGCTTTAATACGTCCGTGTTCAATTTGACATTGAAGAAGAGTTATCTTATTATTCTGCCCACTAGCTAAGGATTCGATTTTGTTAAGATACAGTAAAGCGTCTTCAACGTTTCCATTTAAACAAAGTTCACGAATTTCCCGAAACTCAAATTCTTTAGGAATTTCTTCAGTATTCATGATTTATTCACCTCTGTCCAAACATTATGAAAATTGATCATGATTTGAAAGCTTTCAATAATTGTTGATAGCGAGACAAATATTCACGGACCTCATCTACTTGATCCTGCTGAGAAGGAGGTTTTATTAATCGTCGAGCTCTTGTACGTAGATGTTCAATTTTTTCTACTTGTTTTTCTGCTTCTTTTGCCTCTTTCGGTAATTTTTTATCTTTTGAAAGGTCTATAACCTTTTGCAATGCTTCTAATGCACTATTGTAATCCATAGTAGCTCCTAACAACATTCCCTGGATTATTCCAACTTTTGCTTGAACGATAATCATGTTTTTTTCTTGTGCTGAATCAAGTATTTCTTGAATTAGAGTTCTGGTATTTTCAAGAAATTTTTCATCCATTGTCAATCTATATTCAAATAATGACTGATGGGAGAGTTCAATCAACGATTTTAACATAAATTCAAAATTTTTTTGCTGTTTTGCAGAAGATAAACAACGTTCATAATAACGTTTGGCAGAAGCAGCATTCCCTCGGGATCTCTCAAGATACCCACGATGAAAAGTCACAAATAATTCCATCATTGTATTTGGTTCTCCTGCAAACTCATCTGCATTGTTCAAATATTCTTCAGCTTTAGAATAATCATCCAAATCAACTTGAACTCCTGCTAAAGTTACTAAATTTTCTACAAAAGTATGATCCTTCATTTTTAAGGTGTTCTTCATTGATAGGCTACGTTCAAGATTATCTTTAGCAGTTTGAAGGTCTCCACGAGCCCAGTCAAGTATTCCTAAACTTAGAATACAAGCAGCTTCACCATCACGTTTTCCAATAGCTTTAGCTATATCTATTGCCTCTTTATGAAGGTCTTCAGCCTTTGCAAGTTCTCCTTGTTGTCTATATAACTCAGCAAGGTTGTTTAATGTAATTGACAAGCCAGATTCCGCTGCAGTTGATTTAAGCTGTTTTTTAATTGAGATAGATTCCAAGAAATGATCTATTGCTTTTTGGAGAAAGCCTAAGTTATGATAAACAATACCCAAATTCTGTAACGAAGC
>JAEOTI010000573.1 GCA_016839955.1 Candidatus Hodarchaeota archaeon
AGGGAGTAGAACAAGTACGAAGATACTGGAAGGTTGTTGAATGGCAAAGTCCTCACAGAATCAAGATGATTTTATTTCTGCAGACCGATTACTGGACCAAGACGATAAAAGTATACTTTCCAATTTTCCCATTTCCAGTTATACTTTTCCTCAAGTAAAAGGACGATATAATAATCGGTTCGTTGTCCATAAACATTTCGCCCAGAAGGCAGGACTTCATTATGATTTTCGATTACAGCAAGGAAAAATTATGCGAAGTTGGGTTCTTTCAGAGACCCCTCCGATCAATTGTGGAGAAAGATGTCTGGCAATACCAGTAGATGATCATACTCTTACCAGTCTTGACTTTTCAGGATTTATTCAATCTGGTAGAGGAATAGGACAGGTGACTATCTGGGATCAAGGATTTTAACGTGGAAACACAAAGAAGGTCGCTTACAATTTGAATTACGAGGAAAATATTTGCGGGGTACTTACATCCTAACTCCCTGTGGTGCGAATTTCTTTTTAGAAAAAACCATTGGCACTTTGTCCGAACCAAGGGAAATCAAGTTTCTATAAATGAGGAAGGGATCAGGATGCAAAGCTCAATAACAACAATCTCAGAAAATCCTCTTAATATTCTTTCAAAAGTGGAGAAACAACGCAGATGTAATCATAACTTACCAAAACAAATCTATTATCCCTGTAAAGACTGCCCGTTGGTTTTTTCGTCCACTTGTCCTTATAGCTCTGTTGTCCAGCATGAAATGATTGTCAAGCTGAAACACAACATCTGCCCAGATTGTGCTGGTAATCTGCATCGTAATGATATTCTTAAAAACTGTGATCTATGTAATTCCTCTATTCCAATAGAAATACATTAACTGTTAAGCTATTTTATATTTCTAAATCCTAGAATAAAGAATTTCAACCAAATATTTTAAAAAAAAGAAATTTTCTCAAAATAACTTGGGTAAAAAAAATGAATAAAATTACTTTGATCTAAATAAAAGGGGTTTTCTGTCTACTTTTCTGTAGATTCTGGATTGGAAGAAATAATGGTTGGGGTAATTCATCCCATGAGAACCAAGCCCACTCCTCTGCCTTGTCAGGCTCTTTGAGATGGAGTTTTCCTTCAAATATTTCAGCAGTGACGAATAACGTCACATAATGCTTTTGTTCGTCAATAAAACGATCGTTAGTGAATGTTACAGGCTGGACATTTTTAATTCGGAGCCCAGTTTCTTCATACACTTCCCGTTTGGCACATTCTTCAATGGTTTCATTCCACTCAAGATGACCCCCCGGAAAGGCCCATGAACCAGCTCCGTGAGCATTCATTCGTTTTCCTAAAAGAACCTTCTCCTGTTGGTTAATAATCACACTGACTCCTACTAAAGGGCATTTCATACGCTGATCTCCATTAGGAGGCGCCATTGGACTTCCCCATGATGCTTCTTACCCTTGTCATCGCATGGTTCGTTGGGCAGTGGACGAGTTTTATTAATTTACTACCCTTTTATTAGAATTTAATCCCAAGGGACTTGTGGAAGGTTCTCCCAAATTGTCTTAAAAGTAGCTGAACCAATTGAGCTTTTATAAAATCTAGAATCCATAATAATTTGGATTGAATCACTTAATTTTGTATCAGATTTAAGATGGTTAATATTTATATCTTCTAAATTATTTATATTTGATTTTAATATATTCAATAAGTCTGAGGATAATTCCTCATAAAAATATAATTCAAAAATTAAACTTTCTAACAGATATTCATCAACCCAATGTGCATCTTCAAAATTCTCAACTTTAACAAGTTTTTGGACTTGTACTGCAAATACAGAAATATAATCTTGATAAAGAGTGAAAGTATGTTTATCCAATAAACGTTTGTCTTTCTGTTTTTTTGGAGATTTTTGCATTCGAATGGGTATATAACTAGTTTGAGACTTTCTTACATAAGGAAAAAGGACATCCTCAAAGACAAAAGCTTTATGGAACCACCAGTTGATTAGTCTCGAATTCAAGACTCCTAACAGATAATTAATAATTAGTGGATTCTTAGGTTTAATTCCATAAATAGTATTCAGAAAAGAGCGATCTTCTTCGTCTTTCGTTACAATAATTGCACTCGCTACTCGTCGTAGAAGGATCTTCTCATCTTTGTAAAGAGCTTGTGTTTTAAATTTTGTAGAATTCTCAAAATCCATAGGAATATACAAATTTTGATAGTTAATCTGATATCTTCTAACATCTTTCCCTCTTAATAATGGCATTCCTTTTCCAATTTCTTCTGTAATTATAGGTTCTGATTTTCCACATTCAATTCCTCGAGTCATAGTGCCTGGTTTCTTAATTAATTCGCCAAATGGAGTCCCTCGACCTATCATTCGAAGAACAATTATGGCCTCTGGTTGCGTTAGACCGATTGCAAACATATTGAAAGGTAGTCGTTGAAAAATTCCTTGTTGTATTTGATGGATATAGCTCTTATTACTGATAAAATCTGGATGATCAACACAAATGTAATTTTTTCCAGAACCCTTACATTTCTGAGCAATTAAAATACTTGCTTCAACACTCGCTCCTATGAATGGTGTTCCAGCATCAGTAATTCTTTCAATCTGACTATTTTTTAGTAAGAAATTCCTCATTGGGATCATATTTTCGTTAGTTAGGCAAGGTTTTGGAAGAATATAACTCCAAATTCCATGTTCTTTTAATAATATAAAACTACGTTCAAGAAATAACTC
>JAEOTI010000574.1 GCA_016839955.1 Candidatus Hodarchaeota archaeon
GATCATGTCATAAGCTGTCATTAATTCTAATTTTTCTTGACCACTTGCAAAATGACCAGTTGTGATATAGCGACCAAATGCATCTGTTAATGCAGAATAAGCTGAAGAATGTGTTCCAATGTCAGTTCGACGACTAACATCAAAGAATCCATAGCAAGTGACTCCTCCATTTTTTAATCCTGGTATCGCAAAATCTGCTGGCTTAGCTAATGTCCATAAGGCTGTGCCAGGTACACCACTTTTTACATACAATTGAGAAATGATATTCTGTATTATAGGTAATTTAGGAGATTGTATATAGCCTTGTATTGTACTAATTTTTACTCCTTGTGGAGGTAATCTTGGAAGATTATGACCTATAGGATTCATTAACATACTTCGACATCGATAATAGACTTCAGAAGATGCTTGATGTTTTGGTAAGACAGTTACGACAATCTTTGGTTGAGAATTTTTGTTAAAAGCTTTTTGTACTTCAATACAGGCACTCTCGTAGGTGTCTACTAAATCATCTTCTAGAATAATAATACCTTGTTTAAAATTGTTACCTGAAATCGGAGTTAATAATCCAAGATTGTGATTCATATACGTGTGTTCGATTTGCTTAAAGAAAGGTAGAACATTGAGTCCTGGAGGACTGATTACTGCATAAGTTAAGTCTCGAGGACCATTATAAGGATAAAAATCTTCTTGAAGGCAATTTTTTACTTGTGACCAAGGAAGTTCTACTATTTCAAGCCCTTTTGGAGTCTTTTGTTTCAAACAAATGTTAGTTTCTACATCTAATTTATCCCAGGTCATTCCTAGTTCTTTAGGTCTGACAGGACCTTTGAATTCTACTGTCATCCCTAAAAATCTGAGGTTAGATATTCGTTGTTCAATCACTTTTTTACAAATGGTAACTCTATCATTTGGGGGAATTTTGAGATTAGAGGGTAATTTAGTACCCATCTGAAATTCTTCAAAGACACAATTGATTGGATATGGATATTTATTTGCTGATGCAGCGTTTTCGAAAAGAATGGTAACAATTTCTGCGTTTCGAGGAACAAAGGATATTCCATTTACCTTCTTCCAGTATAGGTCTGGAGGATCTTCGAGTGACCACTTTCCTCTACCGATTATTTTCCCTTTAGTCCATTTAGGTAGTACTCTTATTGACCTCCCATAATATTTGGGATCATCTATTTTTTGAGAGTCAAAGGGCTTCATATATCGGTGTTTTGGTTTTATACAAAGGCTGAATCGTCTTTGGTTAATATCAACTTGAAATTGTAGAGCTGGTTTAAATGGAGATATGTCACCTAAATTTGATGTATGAACATAAATTCCAGCTCCAACTCTTATATAACCGTTTTTCTGCATAAAGGTTCTAATTCGATTTTCAAAGGCTTTTTTTAAGCCCCAAGATATTTCTTCAAATGGAACTGATTTCAATGGATGAATTTCTGCTTCTTCACGAATAAATCTCTTTATATCTTCTATTTTAGCTCCAAAAAACCAGATATCTATACCTTCCCGTTGAAATGATAAAGGGGCAACACAAGCTTCTATTCCTTTTCGTACTATTCTTGTAACAACGCTTTGAAGATACCTACGTCGATTTTCTACCTCTTTTTTTAATGAAATTTCTCCTCTTTGAATGATTTCAGGAAGATTTTGTGTTGCTAAATAAACATTCATTCTCGTATCCAATTTATCCCCTTCCATGCTTTTGTTTGGAAAATTTGCTGAATATTTGGAAAAGCAATTTTTCATCGCCCTCTCTGTAATCACAATTTTTATACTACCTATGATCACCTATCATCACCAACATTAACTTTATTAACTTTGTCGATAAAATGGACTTGATTCAAATTGGCTCCTAAAAGTTTCAAAGAGAAACTATCAAAGGCAATGCGAGAAGGAAAAAGTATTATTGAAGAAAGGGGAGATTTTATCGCATCTTGGGCAGACCATTTTGGATTTCATAAGAACCCTTTCTTCTTAAGTCCTATTACTACTTCTGAAGAAATAAACCTCTTGGTAAATCGAGATTCTATCATTTCAGAAGTTGGAAAATATATTGGTGGATCAAAAACCATTCAACGACCATATCACGTCAAAATAATCGGAGCTCGAGGTTCAGGGGTTTCATCCCTACTATATAGTTCACATATTGTGGCATCTCAAGAAGTTAATTCAATTATGATTGATATTCCACGGGATAGAAGTGTCTCTTCAAAAAAAGAAGAAGAAAGAACCCAAATAATTGATATTCTTGAGAGTGAGGACTTCGATTGTGTATTCTTAGATCATTGTGAAGAACTACCAGAACGGGCAAATGTTTATTTGGATTTTTTAGCCGATCGTCGAGGTTTAGTAATATCCGGATGGAGTTCTTCACTAGAGGATACTCGCCAAGCAGTTGAACATCGTCTTCTCCTTTTAAGGATGAAATTAGAAGAAATTGTTAATCTATTAACAATTCGTCTAAAGTGGGTAGGAGAACTTACGATTTTTGAAAATGAATCGTTAGAAAAAATTGCAACTTTTTCAAAAGGCATACCCTATACGGCCCTCTTTATTGCTCAAGAATGTTTAGAAGAAGCTTTTCTTCATCGTAAAGGCGTAGTAACCTCGACAATTGTAGGAACTGTTATAAAAAAGATACCAGCAGTATTA
>JAEOTI010000082.1 GCA_016839955.1 Candidatus Hodarchaeota archaeon
ATTCAATGGAGGAACCAATTACTGCCACATTGAGTATAGGTTTACATCCTGAAATTATCGATGTCGAATCAGGTGATTGTACCAGCTCAAATTATGGCCTTGCTATAGATATAGGAACAACAACAGTTGTTGCTCTCCTTATAGACTTAACTAACGGTAAAATAGTGAGTAAATCTTCAGCATTAAACAGACAGATTACATATGGTGAAACCCTTATCACTAGGATTGCGTTTTCACGCAAGGCTGAAAAAGGATTGCAGAAGTTACAACAAGCTATTGTTAAGACTATTAACCATCTAATAACTCAGCTTTTAAAAAATGAGGATATTAGAAATAATGAGATTACAAGCGTTTCCATTGGTGGAAATACAGTTATGAATCATCTTTTCGCGGGGAAAGACGTAGACTACCTTTGGTATGTAGATGCAAACGATAAAGTATCTAGAGAACCTATCATCAAAAAAGCAAAAGAGCTTGGTCTTCTTTTACACCCTGAAGCTTATGTCTATTGTCTCCCTAATGTGAGCAGATTTTTGGGGGGAGATGTTATTGGTGATGTATTAGTATCAGGTATGTATGATTCTGACAATGTTACCCTCTTGGTCGATATGGGAACCAATGGAGAAATTGTGTTTGGAAATAATCATTGGCTTGTATCATGTTCTGTTGCTTCAGGTCCAGCTTTTGAAGGATCAGGAATTAGATTTGGAATGCGAGCTATGAATGGTGCAATAGAACATGTTAATATCGATCCAAAATCCTATGAAGCAAGTTTTTCGGTTATTGGAAATATTAAACCTAAAGGTATTTGTGGATCAGGGATAATAGACCTTGCAATGGAGATGTTTCGTATTGGAATTTTTGATTTCAGGGGAAAGATCGTTAAATCAAAAACTTCTCTCGTTAGGGAAGGAAGAGATGGATTGGAGTATCTCATTGTTCCTGCAGAAAAGACAGCGGTTGATCGTGACATAATAATAACCCAACGAGACATGAACTATCTTATAGACTCAAAAGCTGCTACTTTGGGTGGAATACTGGTTTTGATGAGAAAATTCAAGGTCTCAATTTATGATGTTAAAAAACTGTATCTTGCAGGAGCTTTCGGTATGTTTACAGACTTAAAAAACGTTATTGAATTCGGTATTTTTCCTGAATTTCCGAACGCAGAAATTTGTCCAATTGGAAATGGATCGCTTTCTGGAGCATATATGTCCCTATTATCAACTGAGGAAAAGAAAAAAGTAAAGTCAATTACTCAAAATATGCTCTATATTGACCTTCTTACAGATGTGATGTTTGCTGAAGCTTATTCTGAATCAATCTATATTCCAGGTCCAAAGGAGTTATTTCCAACCTATTTCAAAAAAAGCTCATAAAACTGTTAATATTCCATTTACTTTATTTAATTTATTTAATAATGCAGGAAGAATTTTCATCTTTTTTTAAAAAAAATTAAATTGTAATTACACATTATTCTTTTGTATAAAATTTTTTTTAGATAATAAGTTAGTGGAAATTAGATTTTAAGGAGAAAAATACTGATGAGATACAATTAACGAAAAATTAGACAGCTTTTTTGTTTATTTATGTTTTCCAGATTGATCTATCCACACCTTTATTTTATGTCCTGATCCAAGAGCTTTAGCTATTTCTTTTCTGGCATGATCAATCAGACGCCATACAGTACCCCTTGAAATTTGCATTTTGATAGCAGCTTCTTTCTGTGTTAATCCTTCTCCATCAACCAAGCGAAGCGCTTCAAGTTCTTGTGAGCTTAATATCAGATCAGTATCCCCCTCAACCTGATTCCAATTAAAGGAAACATGAGGGGACGCTCGAGGGCGTCCTCCTTGTTTTCGCTTTCTACTTCTTCCATGTCCTTTTCTATTTGGCCATAGTGGTGGATCTGACATTTTCCATCACATTCTGAGAATCTAAATCAACTAAAGAGATCAAAAATGAATTAGTTTTGTTCATATACACAAAAATCAATTTAAATAACTTCATTGGAATTACAGACAATTTGGTGTTTAGGAGATTGAACCTTTTTTTTTACCTGAATGAGTGCTTTTCAATCTTCACACATGTAATTTTTACAGCGAAACGTTTATTAAAAAGTTTTGTGCAATAGCTAAATAGATTTTTTGTGCAATATTACAAAAACTATCTTAGAGGTGAAATGAAAAAATGCCATGGGGTGACAGAACTGGACCAAGGGGATTTGGTTCAAGAACAGGGAGAGGATTAGGTTATTGTGGTGGATATTCTAATCCTGGATATACTAAGGGGCCTGGAATGGGCATGGGTTGGGGTCGAAGACGCGGTGGTAGATTTGGTAGAGGTTTTCGTGGATACGGGCGCAGATGGGGGGGATACTATCCTGAATTCGATTACCCAAAAACTGTTCCCCCTTATCCAACTACACCATACGCACGAAATCCAACAGAAGAAGCTAAGTATCTTGAACAGGTCTTAGTAGGTTTAAGAAAAGAGATGGAAGCTATCGAAAAACAGTTAACAGACCTAAACAATGAGAAGAAGGATTAGATAAAATGGTAATCCTTCTGAATTGTATTAAAATTACCTAAGAAAATTGTAGTTATAAAAATGTGATAAAAATGACTTATAAAAGAATTATAATTCCTGTAGAAGATACGAATGGGAAAAATGTTTTACTCTCAGCTCATTTCGAAAGAGCTTGATAAAAGGGAAGGAGAACATTCTATAAATACACCCTCTAATTGTAGACAACACTCTACCTGAACTTTCAGAAGGATGTGTACACACTAAACATTAGAAAAAAGGAAGACAAATACAATGAAAATTGCTATTAGTGCACAAGGAGAAACTCTTGATTCTCCATTGGATCCCCGGTTTGGCCGTTGCCAATTCTTTTTGATATTTGATTCAACAAATGAGAAATTTCAAGTTGTTCCCAATTCAGCTTTAGAACAAATGCATGGAGCAGGAATCAACGCATCACAACAGATCATTGAATTAGGTGTTGAAGTAGTTTTAACAGGAAATTTAGGACCTAATGCGTTCAATGTTTTAAATCAGGGAGGAATTAAAACCTATAGAGCAAATCCTGGTAATGTTAAACAAGCAATTATCCAATACCAAAAAAATGAACTTCAACCAATAGCGTCTGCTGGACCCGGACATATGGGTTTGGGAGGAGGAAGGGGTCGTGGACAAGGCTTAGGACGAGGGCAGGGTGGAATGGGAGGCGGAAGAGGCAGACAGTAGAGGGCATAAAGAGTGAAAATTGCAGTTGCGAGTGGAAAGGGAGGAACAGGAAAAACTGCTGTAGCAGTATCGCTTGCTGCAGTAGCTTCAACGAAGTCTTGTTGTTTGATAGATTGTGACGTAGAAGCACCAAATGCAGCTCATTTCCTAAGAAAAGATATTACTGAAACGAAAACAGCAACAGTTCCTATACCTAAGATTGATTATAATTTTTGCAATTTTTGTGGAGCTTGTGGTCAAATCTGTCAGTTTAATGCTATTGCGGTTTTACTAAAAGAAGTAATAGTTTTAGATAAATTATGTCATAGTTGTGGTGCTTGTAGTATTGCTTGCCCTGTTCCAGGTGCTCTTACTGAAGTTCCAAAGGAAATTGGTCTAATACGGGTAGGAAATTCCAATTTTGGAAATATTAAGGTCATTGATGGTCTCTTAAATATTGGAGAACCAATAGCGACCCAATTAATCAACCAAGTAAAAGAAACAAATCAAAATAGCGATGTTACAATTATTGATTGTCCTCCAGGAGCAGCATGCCCAGTAATTGAATCAATAAAAGGATCTGATTATGTTATTCTAGTCACAGAACCTACTCCTTTTGGAGCGCATGATCTAAGTTTAGCACTTGAATTAACAAGTGTACTCAGAATCCCTAGAGCAGTAGTTATTAACAAAGATGACCCTAATACAGACCAAGAGGAAATAGAAAGCTTGTGTAGGAAAAATAACGCCCCTATAGTTTTACGTATTCCATTCAAACGTGAATTTGCACAAAAATATGCTGTGGGGGAGCTTTTCATCTACCAAGATCTAGAACTAAGATCTGATATGCTAACAATGCTAGAAAATATCGAGTCAGAAATCCAGAAAGCTAAAGGAGTTGTGGACTGATGAAACAACTTGTTGTAATCTCCGGGAAAGGGGGGACCGGAAAAACTACCGTCACCGGTGCTCTTGGTTTCCTTGCTAACAAACTAGTTCTTGCAGATGCAGATGTAGAAGCACCAAATCTTCATTTGATCTTAAATCCTATAATTAAAGAACAAGAACCCTTTATTGGGATGAGTAAAGCAAAAATTGACCCAGATAGATGTGTTGGGTGTTGGGCTTGTATTGATGCATGTCGGTATAATGCTATATTCAAAAACGGAGATGTTGCTAAAGTCGATAATCTTGAGTGTGAAAGCTGCCATGCATGCGGTTTAGTTTGTAAAGAAAGTGCCATAAGTTATGAACCATCACAATCAGGAGTAACATTCAATTCTGAATCGAAATGGGGTCCAATGAGTCATGCTCAGCTTGCAATGGGTGAAGAAACATCAGGAAGGATCGTTGCAGTGGTAAGAGAGAACGCAAAGAACTTATCAAAAGAACATCAAGAACCGTTCATCCTAATTGATGGTCCTCCTGGTATTGCTTGTCCAGTTATAGCTGCGGTCACAGGTGTAGATTTAGCTTTAATCGTTACTGAGCCAACTATTTCAGGTCTAAGTGATCTTGAAAGAGCTTATGAGTTAGTAAAGCATTTTGAGATTGATACGCGAGTTGTGATAAACAAAGCAGATATTGCATCAACAATGGCAACAAAGATCCGTGAATTTTGTAATAATAATAATATCCCAATTATTGGTGAAATACCCTTTGATCCAATTGTAGGAAAAGCAATTGCAAATCGAAGGACTGTAATAGAAGAAGACGCGAATGCACCTGCCTCAATAGTACTTAATGACATCTGGAATAAAATTGAAACTGAATGGTTATTTTCAGAATGAAAATTGAGAGAAAATTCATTATTAAACTTACTCAATTTTTAAAGTTGCTATAATATCCTTATCAGCTTCATTAACTTCAAACTGCGAAATAAGACATATAAAATAAAAAAGAGGTGAAAATATGACTGGAAAAGGAAGGCCAACACGAGACGGTTCTGGACGTGGTAAGCGTGCCAATCAGGGACGTGGAGGTTGCGCTAATACCGAAACGAAGGGGCGTGGACAAAACAAAAGGTAAATTATTGTCAAAGTGTGTTCTAACACTTAACAATAGAATCTTCTTATCTCCTTTGAGAAATATTAATTTATGTAAATTTTATCACTTTGCAGAGAAAATGTTGCATAATTAAACTTAGTGAAGTGCTTGACTTGAGTGTTGAAACTGTTAAGTGTAGAATCACAATAATAAAAAGAACTATCAATCAAGATTTGGTAAATGACTTTCTAGAGGAAGAATATGTAAGCAGCTTTACCATATGTGATCAATTTTCTGACGGGCAAGTATTTACTATTGAAAGTCTAAATGATTTAGCTAAACCACCAAAAAATTTTTGTCCTTGGGCATGGGCTGACATTCGCAAAGATATTGTTACAGTTTCCATCGGTGGAAATATGCCGGGATTGAAACACCCTGGAACTATCATTTCTGGATGCACAGATGTGTTTAGACCTGTTTATTTTAAGATAGAAAGACTAGAACCAAAGAAAAGTGAAGTTTGATGATTTTAATCTAGCAAAAATACAAGAAAAATTTACTTTAAAAATCTTCGAACACCTTGTAGATAATCCAAAACTTCCTGTAGTTCAGTTTGTTCATACATCTCAGGTAAAATTTCTTTAACTACCTGTAATTTACCCATTTGTCTTTTTAACCTATTCAATTCAAGTTGAGCACGTTGAGAAATTAAGGTACTACCTTGTTCTTCAGCTAATAATTCTGCTTGCTCAAAATAAACTTGTGAACTCTTTAAATCCATAGTTGCACGTTTTAAAAGTCCTTGAATTAACATTACTTCAGAATACGTTCCATAAAGATTTTTTTGTTTACTTATTTGCTCAAGATTTGATAGTAATTGTTTGCATATACTTAACGAGGCTTCTTCTTCTTTGAAAATAAACAAGCGCAAAAAAACCTCCATTAGGAATTTTGTGGAAGCGATAATTAAATCAAAATTAGGAATAGTTTCTGCAATCCTTTTACACTCGTATCCATGCTCGAGAGCAACTCGCAAGTCCCCTATTTGAAGCTGAAAATATCCTGAAGTTAACTGAAATCGACTTTTGATTTCTTTAATATCTTGTTTTTTCTCTAAGTTAGAATATGATTTTAATAAAGTTGAGGCTTCATCGATATTTTCCTTCAGTATTGTAACTTCAATTAAACCTTGAAACCCCATTGAAAGGAGTAGAGAGTGACTAGTGTCATTCAACATACTTATTGCTTTTCTAAGACACGATTCAGCATCATCTAATTGTTTCCGTTGGGTTAAAACTAATCCCAAATTTATTAATGAGCTAGCAATATCTCTTGGAACACCCAGCTCGTTTTTTATTTCAAGACTATTTCTATAGAACTCCTCAGCTTTTATTAATTCACCTCGTTGATCATAAAGTTCTCCCAAGTTATTTAAACAATAAGCAGTTAATTCTTGGTCTTTTTCACTCTTAGCAATCTCTAAGCTCTGGTTATAATGTTTTTCTGCAAGTTTTAAATTGCCCTTTGTAAAATTTAAGAGACCTAAATTATTATAAATAATGGCAAGTTCCCCTGGATCACCAATTCCTTCCTTAATCTCAAGACTTTGGTTTAATGCTTTTTCTGCTAAATCTAAATTTCCTTGGACCCAATTTGCAATCCCAATTAGATTTAAGGAGATAGCTTGAGCTTCCAAGAAATTATTTTTACTTTCAGCCAGCATCAATGCGTCTTTTGCCTTAGATTCTGCTTTTGAATGATTTCCAATTCGAAATATACAAATACTTTGCTCATTAAGGCATTCTATTTTCTCAAGAACTTGATTATAAGTTAACTTTCTGTAAATTTCATCTAGTATTTTCAAAGCATCTTGATAGTTTCCTCCCCTTCTCACTTTTTTAACTGCTTCAATCTCATCAAGGGTTGTCATTTTCATTTGACCAATTATTTTACAATATTTGTAAAGAATTCTATTGGAGTTTCTTATTTCAGAAATATAGAAATAGGTGAAAAGTGTGATTTTTCTGGCTAGCATATTGTTTCTACAGATTCTAGTGGAATATGTATTCGGAATGTAGTTTTTTCGTCTTGAAGAAGAGTTATCTGCCAGCCATGGGCATTTATTATCCTCTGAACAATTGTTAAACCAATCCCATTTGAATCGAGCTTTGTGGTAAACCCTCGGTCGAAAATCAGGTCGCTAGACTCAGGAGGAATCTGTCTACCATTATTCCAAATGGCTAAAATGGTTTCACCTTGGATATGCTGACATCCCACTCCAATTCTACTAGGATTTCCATGTGTAACTGCATTGTCAAATAGGTTCTGGAAAACCTGGACCAATTTCCCGTGATCTCCGAGTACAACTGGAAGATAATCTTGAGAGTAGTCAATCTCGTTTGGAATGACTGTTATGGCCACATTGCGGATAAGCAGATTCAAATCTACATTTCCTTTCTTCTCAGCTACCAATCCTGAATCTGCAAGTATCACTGAACGGTTAAGAAGCATTTTCATGTTTTCGGTATTTATTCTGATTCTCTCAAGATATTTAGGATCAAATTTATCTTCAAGAAGACTAGTATACCCTTCTATTGAAGATAATCTATTGTTTAAATCGTGAGCTATTGTATGAACAAATTGACTTAATTCTTCTTTTTGTCTTTTAAGAACTCTTTCAGCAGTTTTCTGTTCTGTTGTGTCTGTATGGATTGTTAATACAGTATCTTCTGTGGGTCTTACACAATCGATTCGGAAATACTTGTCTTTACGGTCTGGTGGTTTTCCCCTGATTTCAAAACTTAATGTGGAGTTTCCTGTCTTCATAGTTTCCTTAATCATAGCTATTCCATGAGGTTCTGGCTTGTGTATTTCTTCCAATTCTTTACCAATGCATTCTCCAGCTACTCCATTTGTGGATTCCACTGCAGCGCGATTAACTTGGACTAAAATAATCTTACCATCGTCTAATTTTCGCCAAAGTGACGCTGGATTTGGAATAGCTTCAAAGACGAGTTTAAATTGATCTTCGCTCTGCTTACTTTCTGTAACGTCGCGGAAATACCATATCCTCCCCAAAAACTTTCCAATAGAATCAAGAAGGGGAAAAGAGTAATCAGCAAAAACCCTACCATCTTTAAACCTTATTTCTTCACTGCTGCTTTCAATTTTATCAGCAAAAAGATGTCGAACTCTTCTCAGGAAGGTTTTAGGCTCTTTTAACTGTTTCAATGCGGATTGGAGATAATCTTCACCCATCCCAGTTTCTAAAATGTTCTTGGGAACATTCCATAAATCTATAAATCGGTTGTTTACTAGAACTACCTTACCACTTTCATCGACTACTAAAATTCCTTCGGGAGCCGTTTCTGTTTGAGCTTCGAGGAGTGCAGTTTTAAATAGGAGTTCTTCTTCCGCTTGTTTTTGTTTGGTAATCTCTCGAGTGACTTCAACTGCACCCACAATTTCTCCATCTTCATCGCGAGCAGGGTAGCCATGAACGCTCCACCATCTCCCATCAGGAGTCTTCCGTTCATCATGATGAGCTTTTCCTGTCTTGATAGCTATTAAAACTGGACACCCTTCACAGGGTTCATTTCGTAGGTTCCAAATCTCGTAGCAGTAGCGTCCAATTAACTCATCAACTTTCATGTTTGCAGACCGAGCAGCAGCTTCATTAGACCAAACAAGATGTAAATTCATATCCTGAAATGTGATATTGTCAAGTGTATTACTTAAGATAAGTGCTTTCTCGTATTCTGACTTCCTTAATGCTTCTGCTGTCTTTCTATATTCAATTAATGTTTGAATGATATGAGCTAGTTCACCGTAAACAGTTTCAGGTTCAGCACCTTTCTTGAGATAGTAATTTGCACCTAAATTTAAGGCACTGATTGCTACTTCTTCTCGTCCACGGCCAGTGAACATAATAAAAGGCGTTATTCTATCTTTTTCGCGTAACCACTCCAAGAACTCGAGACCATTCATCTCTGGCATTTTATAATCAGAGACAATCACATCAAAACGATGTTTTTTTAAGGTTTCAATAGCTTTTTGGGCAGATTCAGCAGTGTGGAATTCGAAATCAGGGTTTAAACGCGTTAAGTACTCTTGTGCTATCAAAAGGAGATCCGGTTCGTCATCCACAAGAAGTATTTGGGGCATAATTGTTCATTTTTGTAAGATTCATCACTCCCAAAAAAAGATCTGCTAATTCCTAATGACAAATTTAAAAAAAATCATTATGAGTCAGGTGAGAATCTATAACGTCCAATTGGTTAGTAAAAAAAGTACAGATTCTCTTTAGTGGTTTAACTATAGTCTACTTTATTGTGGCTTAACCTTCTTCGATTATAACGTTCTCGGAAGTAACTCCCATTTCATGGAGTGATGTTTTTACATCTGCAACAAATTCTTGTGGGCCACAAATGTAAAATATCTGAGAAAGTTCTGTTATGTGTTCTTTGAGGAAGTCTTTATCTATCCTTTTATTTTCAAATCCAATATTTTGTTCTCTAGTCAATGTCAGGATAATATTTTCATTGAGCATTGTTCTTAATTCTTTTTCAAAAATCACGTCTTTTGAAGCTTTATTTGAATAAATGAGCTTATTTTCCCCTAGTTTACCCTGTTGTTGTAAAGAACGAAAGATGGCAATAAATGGAGTTATGCCTGTGCCTGCAGCAATAAACGTTC
>JAEOTI010000575.1 GCA_016839955.1 Candidatus Hodarchaeota archaeon
AGTCATGAGAAAAGTCTCAAGATATTTTCTAGTATTCTAAAAGATAATGTTGGTGATTAGCTTGGGTTTAATTTTGACAGTTTCAGAACGTCTTCAACACTGGTCTACGAGTAAACACATTTTTATTACACTAGTTCTTTTTGTACTTTTTATTTTCAGTCTACCGTTGTTTTATTTTTTGTATCCTGCTGCAAACGACATGATTTCCTTAGATGATCCAGTTCTATATACATCAGCCGAAATTCTCAATATATTACAGTCTTGGGGAGAAACTGGAAGGTTTAGCCAAATGTGGTTTCATGTAACTTGGGATTTAGCTGTTCCAATACTGTACTCGTTATTCTTCGCATTCATTATATCTTGGTTATTTCATAAAAGTGTTAAACCAGATAGTTATATGCATAAGTTAAATCTTTTTGCGATTTCGGGAGGGATATTTGATCTTTTAGAAAACCTTGCCATCTTCACTTTGATTTTGAGTTATCCAGCACGAGTTGAAATTCTTGTCTCATTAAAAAATGCTTTCACAATGCTAAAATATTTTCATATCATAATCCTCCTCTCTCTTATTTCTTTGGGATTACTGATGATTGCCAGGACCCGATTCAAAAAATTAAGGCAAATTTAAGCAGGGGCTCTATTTCTCAATATAAGAACGGTGTTACGCTTTTCGTCTTCAATATTAATTAATGAAATAGATGATGTTTTACACTATTTGTTTTTAGGCTCATTTCCTGGGATACCAGTGTATTATTTCCAGCATCGCCCTAATAACGTATAAAAACCTAAAGGAACTTCTATAGAAAACATTTTGTATTTGCTGGTCTTTAGACAGTTTTAAGAGAGATATATGACAAATCCGAGAATTGCACTGATGAGTGGTAAAAGGATAGATAGGGGAACGAGTGGAAAAGTAGTAGGTATGCTTCTTTCGCTTGATAGACGATATAAATTCTCTTGATTAGCATGAATTAATCCCTGATTAACATTTTCAGCATGAAGAAGATGGACCAGTTTTTCTTGTTGTCTTATAATTAAACGTTGCTGAAGGTTTCGGAAGCTTCTATGGGTTTGGATCAGCTTTTGTGTCCTCCAAATGGCCATCGAACCTAGAAAAAGAACCAGGCTAGATAAAGCAATAAAAAAAACTAGGTTTCCAGAGATTATTGCAACTAGTAAAGGGAGTGGGAACGAAATTAAAGGAAGTAAGTATAGAGAGATTTCTCCCATCTCCTGAAAATATGGTGGGAGGGTTGTGTAAATAAAAAGATAAATCCACTCCATTTCCCAGTTTATTGACATTTTTGTCAAGTGAAAAGACTTGGTTTCATTGTGATAACCAAAAAATTCTTCTAACTGACCATTTTCATGAAGATAGTTTGTAAGAATATACAATTGACTGTGATAATTTGTCCAGTCTGTATAAACACCTAAAGTAATAGCCATTGCAAAGAATATTGCAGCTAATAGCATAATACTCCCAGCAAATAAAAGGGAAAAAATGGTGATTGGTGGAATGAATAAACTTGGAACACCCAATTCCAGCAAATAGTTGGTTTCTGTGACAGGAAATTTGTTTTGAAAAACTTTGATCACATTTGAAAATGCTTCATAGAAGAATATCAAGGAAAAGAGGCCAAATAAGAGTAGCACAACGAAATACCCAATTCTCTTAGAGAGTTTGACTGGTTTAGAAACATATCGATTATCGAATTCCTTTAATTCATCTAAATACGTAACTAGTGTGTTTTTCTTTACATCAAAAGGAATTTTAGATTTTAATTTGTAACTTAAGTTTAACTCTGAAACATCTACAAGATCTTTAGCTTCCATTGAAAAATTATCCTTACTAGCAACTCTTCTGTGAATATTTATCACATTAGCTATTTAGAATAAATTCTGGAACTCTTCCTTTAAAATAATATATGAAGCGCAAAGGAAATCCTTGAATTCTTTCAGGTGTTTTGCTGTATGGTTATATATCAGTTACCGAAAAACCTGTTTGTAGAAATGAGGTAGGAACTCTTATTTAACCATGGTGGTTTCGGAGTAGTTTGAGACTCTTTCAGCAAGCAAATGAAGCACGTCTAAGAAATTAAGACCACCAAAATTCTCCTAAGGAATTATATGAATTGGAAATATGTTTTGAAATCGTCTAATTGGTTTAATTAGTAATTCATTCCAATAAAATGACTCTCGTATAGCGATATCACTACAGGGATCCTTAGATTATGCCAGAATCGTTAAACCTTTTTATGATGTAGCTTCTTTTCTATGACAAGATAACCTAGCTTGATGTGATATCTTGAGGAGAAGAAAGTTCTTTGGAATTATATTCATTATTTTCTGTTTTTCACCTTTCATAGGTCCAGTGTCTGCTTGTACTATTTTTACGGTAACAGATGATGAATCCCTCTATTTTTGTGGAAATGAGGATAATAGTGAGGCTTTTCAATGGAGAATCTGGTTTTATCCTGCAACGAAAACCAAATTTGGTAGAGTTTTTCTTGGATTCAGAATAGTTAACAATTTAGATATTCCCATGGCTGGGTTAAACGATCAAGGATTGGCCATAGATTTAAACGGGGTTTCTTATACTCCACTAAATATTAATCCTAAACGAGAGGATTTTCATGGAGTGATTCTTACAAAATGGTTAGCAGAATGCGCCACGGTTAACGAAGTCAAAGAGATCCTACCAATATTTAATTTAATTGATCTTGAAAAGAATCCCAATCAAAT
>JAEOTI010000576.1 GCA_016839955.1 Candidatus Hodarchaeota archaeon
TCGTTTTCTAACGAGTGTATTTCTTGTTTCGAGTACATAGAAAAACATTTGGCTCAGAAGTTAAATGCTTATGGGTCAGCTCCGTCATTACTCCCCGTTTGTAACTTACTCATCATTCGAGTTAGTATTTTATTCGTTTTATTTGCTATATATACGATAGATGTTATTCGAATTACTTTTCAAAAATCAACCAATGCCTTACTATATGTCTTTGTTGAAACATGAATCTTAGTTATATTGCTCTTTCTAATATGTGATGTTATTATATTATTAATTAACCGAAAACAAGCTGGTTCTAGTTCAAGATCAGTTAGTTCATCTATCAAAGCAATAATAGATCCTCTTGAAAAAATGTCTATTCATGGAAATGAAATCATAGAATCTCTTTTTTCTTCAAAAATATTAATAATTAGCTCTTTGGTAATTTTAAAACTATCAATCCAGTTAATAACCATTCAATCAGGATTTTATGGTATTTCTGCAGATGATTATGTTCGCCTTACTCAAGCTTTCAATTGGCAGCAGAATATGATAGAAAACTATCCACCAAGCTTGATTTGGTTACCTCTTAATCATATAATACTAATTTTTTTTTATTCTTTATGTGGAGATTTATATCTAACAGGAGTCTTACAAGCTCTCATGTTTTCTACGTTCAGCCTTATCATGTTTTATCAAATAGCAAACTTACTTTTCGATAATCATTGGATTGCAAGTTTATCTTGCCTACTCCTCATATTCATCCCCTTTTTTGAGCTATTGGGACTTTCTTCCTTACCTAACGCCTCGTTTCAATTTCTAATTTTAACAGGAGTATATTTTCTTCTTAAATATTTAAAAAATGATAATTCATCATTTTTATTTAGCTCATTAATATTTTTTTCAATTTCAACAGCTCTTCGATACGAAGGGTGGTTTTTTTGTATCGTTGTCGGGTTCGTTTTAGTTACAAAGATTACTCAAACTAGAAAATGGTATCTAATAATCTTTTTGCCAATTCTGCTATTTTTTCCAGTTTTTTGGATAATGGATAATTGGATTAGAATGGGGGATCCACTTTTTTTCATTTACCTACTCAGGGCTTTTATTCTGTTGGAACGCATTATAGTTCAATACTAGAGAAACTATTAGCCTATCCTGAGCTTTTAATAACAGTGTCAGTTCAAGTAGGTCTTTTCACTATTGTAGCATTGCTAATGGCTTTAAAGGAGATTAAGAAGAGGGGACGTTTTTTTTATTCTATCTTTCTCTACCTTTTGGTGTTCTTAGTTTACAGATTATCACAATGATTGGTGGAACAATGGGTGGAAATTATCCTATTCGATATGTTTTAACCCAATTTCTTTTGCTATTGCCATTTTTCTCATGGCTGATATACACATTTATCTCTAAAATTAAAAAAATAAGCCCTAAAGAGTTAAGGATTTTTCAAAAATTCTCTCTCTTATTGATTATTATGTCCTTTAATGTTTTTTTTCTCTCATCTAGTGTAAGTATTTTTAGATTCAAAGATCAATTCGTACGAAACGATGCTATTGAAATTGGAAAATCTCTAAGAGATGTTATCAAATCAAACGGTTTATCTTATGCTATTATTGACACAACCCCCGACCCAGTGAAACATTTTGATAGATATATCATCAAAGTTCATTCTAATCACCCACAAAATTTGATAGAATTGGAATCCAATACGAATTTCTCTCTTGCAGAGTTAACAGAAGAAAATTTACTTAAAATACGCTTTTTGATTCTTTATAACATGACTATTTCATCTTTGGAAGATTGGTCTAGTCTAATTGCAAACCATGGTCATTATGAATTGTATGAAATTCAAGATGGACAATTAGAGAAAGCTATTGAAACACTTAAGGCATTTTATATGAATAATACTAATCAAGATTCTTAAAAACTAATATCAAGACTAATGTACGTTTCATTGTGCTTCGCAAGACATATTTTTCAATTCGAGAAATTCTAGCAATTAATTCTTTGCAGAAATGCTTCAAATCTATAATTTCAAATCAAACACAAATATTCTTAAAAAACTATCAAATTTAATGCCTACAAAAAGCAAGAGTTAAAATGTAAGAGCGAGTGAATTTAAATTGAGGCTTCTGCTTATTATATCAATTCTTATCATTTCAATGGTTGCATCAAAGAGTTTAGTCATCTTATCCAGACAAATTAAAATATTCCACAGAATCACAAATCCTAGCTACCCCTCTAAAAAGAAAGGTGTTAGAACCACAACAGCATCAAGTTAATCAGATTGAGAGCATTAATTAGAATTGTGGACTTTTGATCTTGTCACTTCCACTGAAGATGCTTTTGGGGGATACAATCTTTTTTCTGTTAACGAGATGATCAGTCGTGGATATTTTGATCCTGATTTATTTTCGATTTTCGAAATTTGAGTTTTCGTCGGATTATGATAAAACTAATTCCTCCTAGGATGGTGAAGAAGACATATGGTGTTGGGTATGGTGTCGTGCCGATGACTGAAGAGGAGATCTGGTTACTGAGGGGGTACCCGATGATGTAGGCGTCAGCGTGGTACCCGATGATGAGGGTGTCGCCGTGGTACTCGATGTTATGTTTTTCCAAACAACGTTTATTCTAGCAAATGGTTGATTGTAATAACTTATTGTAAGCATTTTTGTACTATTATAATAATAATCACTCACATTTAATAAATTACCATTGATAGATAGTAATTCAGGCTTTCCAAACTCCTCTGTATATATTTTAATTTCAACTACTGTTTCTTGATGAGAAGCTACGAAAAAATTCATTTTATTATCCATAAAAATTGGTCTTTGTGCAGATGTAATTTCCCCTTTGATTACTTTTATCCGTGGTTGATCCTTTTTAAAAATAAAATATAAGAAGGAATTATTTGTGTAAGGATTTCTATCCTTTGGGATTTTGTATGATTGATAGCTCATTGAAGAGAATTCTATCCAATTGATAGAAAAATTCTTATTTATTTTGTTACTACGAACATTAAATAATCGAAAAGGAAAAAAAAGCCATTAGTTGCTCTTTACAATAAATGTCATAATATACATTGACTCAAATTGATCAATTTCTTGTAAAACTGCGTTTTTCTTTAACCATTCAGCTGCCCAATCATGTGGGATTTCTGTAGATTGATATGTTATCACATAAACTCCGATATATTGTTTAAGTACGTTTAAAGGAACATTTCCAAAGGTAGTATTAGCCAAAAAAGTCCCTGGTATGATTTTAAAAATTTTGTTAAAATCCCATCCTATTGTAGGAGGATCTGTATAACCACTGTAAAGTCTTTTAGTAGTTCTAAACACTTCATTTTGTGGTTCATCTTCTAAATAATGCATAATATTTGTTGTAAATCCAAATAATAATATAGAATGGCCTTCTTTATAATTGGAGTTTAAATAAGTACAAACACCCTTAAAGTCTTGATCATAAAAATCATGATTTAGTGTAAATCTAAAGGTTCCAGATAGCTGTAACAATACAATTATAATTATTAAAGCTATTGAGAAATCAATCGATATTTTATTTCTAATTCTGATTGAAGAACTATAAGTTTTTAGAGCATTGAAACACTGAATGATCCAAATTGAAAATAATGGAGCACTAGCCATATAGTATTGTACTCTTAAATTCGCAGATGTTGTTATTACAGAGATAATTGATGGTGACATATATATTGGAACTAAAATGAAAAGTATGGAGAATTTCGTGAGATCTCTTTCGTTCCGAAATTTCAGAAGGATAATTACGCTTGCACAAACAAAGATGGGTATGAAAATTATTGATAATATAATTTCAAACAAATAAATGTTGGGAGATGAAAGGTGTATATTGCCTACCCATCCACTTATGTCTCTTAAACTTCTTTGTAGGATAGAAAAAAATTCTAAACCACTTCTTTGCGTACGGAATCTAAAAACCTCCCTTTTAATCCAAAGCCATGGAAAATAGAATATAAATATTAAACTATATGACAATATTCCATGAATTAATAGCTTAGCTTTGTGTCTAGCAGCTATTAGTAAAACCAGTCCTAAACCAATTAACACATACGCTTGCAATATTAATGTATATAGTCCTAGAGTTGCTATAATAATAAATAGTATTCCCCACTTTCTTTTTTCAGTTTCTATAAACTTTAGCAAAAGTAAGACTGTTAAGGTTGATAAAAAACCAAATAAACAATAAAATCTAACCTCTTGAGTGAAACGAATGAATAATGGAGAAAAACTAAGTAAAAGGGCTGCTAACGATGAATCTACTTTATTTTTGAAAAAAAACTGAGACAAGTAATATGTTATGACAATTGTTCCAATACCGGTTAACAAACCCACTGACCTTAATAAAAAATCATCTTTAGAACCAAAAATTTGAATCCAAAGAAATAAAAGCATATGATATAATGGAAATAGAGTACTAGCTTTAGTACTTTCAAAAATATCACTTGGTAATGAAGCTAAATATAAGGAAAGCCCTTCATCAAGATAAATCGCTTCATGTTCAATCGTTAAAAATGCAAAAACAGAGTAAAGGATTAGAGATAGAAGTAATATTGTATGATTTAGTCTGAAGTTTTCTTTTAAGAATTTTCTTATTTTAATGTAAGTTTCATTAGTTTTGCTCATTTAACTAACTTCATTCATTATGTTTTAACCATCACAAGATCAAATCTCCTACTAATTTGTACCTATTTATGATCCATTTCGGGCATGCATTTAGTGAAGGAGGAATATCGAAATCTGTCCGCTAATCAGACCATCTGTCGTAATTGAATTGATTCCTTGAATTGAAAAATTTATGGGCATATTATCCAAAAGAGTAAAAACATTCATCAATGATTTCTTTAGTTCTGACTCAATCCTATGAGACGCTGGAGCAGGCAAATATTCTTCGATCTCAAGGGAACAGGATAATGTCACTTAATATGAGCAACTCAGTTAATGTTTCGATTATTATACCTGCTTACAATGAAGAGAACACAATAGAGAGCATTGTTTATGAAACCCATAATGTTTTCCAAAACCTAGAATTAAAAGATGAAATAATTGTGGTCGATGATGGAAGTACTGATCAAACAAGAGAAAAATTATGGAAGCTAGACAAAAAACTCGAATTCTTAAGAGTGATAACTCATTCTATCAATAAAGGAAAGTCTTCAGCACTTAGGGATGGATTTTCAATGGCTAGTGGTAAGTACATTGGTTTCATTGATGCTGATTTTCAATTTTCACCTGCTGACTTCCAATTTTTATTACTAAAATTAGAAAATAAGAAGGCAGATATTGTCAATGGAATTAGAATAAAGCGATTTGATCCTATTTGGAAGAAGTGTTCTTCGAGATGTTTCAATTTTCTAGTTAGATTACTTTTTGACAATAAAAATCGTGATTGGAACTCAGGAATTAAGCTAATGAGATCCGAAGTAGCAAAGAATCTTATCCTAAGGAGAGGGTATCATAGATATATTATAGGTATAGCACACTACCAAGGTTTTTCTGTAATTGATGTCCCAATCACACACAGGAAACGAGAGTTCAGTCAATCAAAATACGGCTCCAAAAGGTTAATTATAGGTTTAGTTACGCTTATCAGGCTTAGATTCAAAGATTTAAGAAAGGAAAATCTTTGGTATTCAAGTTAAATTTTATATTTTTTTATTGAGTGATCTATGACAAATACATCTTAAACTTCTTGGGAATATCAATATGCTTCATATAAGGAAGAAATTTATAATTGTTCTTTTTTCATTAGGACTTGTCCTATTATTACTGCTAATTATTAAACCTAATCGAGTTATATCGTCTCTCTCATCAATAGATATAATTCTTATTTGCTTAGCGTTGTCTATAACGCCAATCCAGTTTATTTTGCGAACATTTCGGTGGAAAATGATTCTTGATTCTATGATTCAAACAAAAATATCTTTTCGCGTCCTAGCTATCTACAACTCAATTGGTATTTATGGATCAGCCATAACTCCAAGTAAAATTGGTGATTTGGTCAAATCAGTGTTATTAATAAAGTATTATAAAGTTAAATCATATTTAGCAATCTATTCTGCAGTTGTGGATCGAGTAACTGATATAACAGTTCTTTTTATCTTTTCAGGGCTTGGAATAACACAAATCGTCCTTGTTTTTAGTGAAATGTCGCTTAATTTTCTATTACCTTATCTCTTTTTGGGTTTTATACTCCTCGTTGCCCTATTCATTCTCTTTAATGAAAAAGTGGGTAATAGAGCAATGTTATACATAATAAATATATTTACAACAAAAGTAGTAAGAAAGTTATCAAAAATGGATTTAAATAGTTATTTTAGTTTGGATAAAGAGGATCTGGATTTTAACATTACCAGGAAAAACCTCTTTTTAGCATTTCTAATTTCTACATGTATATGGATATTATACTTTACGCAAGTTATGCTGGTCTTTAATTCTTTGGGAGTTTCCGTTGATTTTATTTGGCTACCAGGTTTTATTTCTTTAGCTCTCATTATAAGTTTGATTCCAGTTACAGTTTCAGGATTAGGGACAAGGGAATCATCATTTATTATCCTATTCTCATTAATTTCAATATTACCAGAAATCTCATTTATTTGCTCATTATTAATAACGACGATTGCACAATGGTCTGTAGCCTTATTCGGTGCAGTTTTGGGAGCAAAAGAGATTGGAAAACTAACAATGGAATAAAATAGAGTCGTAATTGATTCGAATCTTATTGGTTAATGTTGTTGAGAAGTCATTCTTTAAACAGATCAATCCACAAGGAAAGATTTTAGGAAGATCATTAGGGGTTCTGAATTGGCCATACAATCTGTAGCAATTATAGGAGGAGGTATAACTGGAATCTCATGTGGTTATTACTTAGCTAAAACCGTTAAAGACATTGAAATTGATATTTATGAAAAATTAGCTAATGTCGGAGGATTAGCAAGCGCTTATCAGTTGGATAGTTATCAAATCGATAAATTGTATCATCATCTTTTTCCTACTGATCAAGAGGTTATTGAGACCGCTCAAAAGATTGGATTTACAGGGAAAATTCAATGGTTCAAATCATCAATTAGCTTCTATTATGATGGGAAAGTGTACCCTTTCACAACACCAAAAGATTTGTTACTATTCCGTCCTTTAAGTTTAAAAGATCGAATTCGACTTGGTTTGGGATTTTTACGAAGTAAAAATGCGTCACTTACAAGTTTAGATCAGAGCAACGCCGTAGATTATTACTTAAGTCAATATGGGGAAAAGATTACCAATAAAATTTTCTTACCATTGCTTAAAGTAAAATTTGGACAAAATTTCGATGAAATATCAACTGCATTTGTTATGGGAAGGTTCAAGGCAAGAGCTAAGAGTCGTTCTAAAACTGGAAAAGAACACCTTGGTTATATCCTTCCTTGTTTCTCCGCTTTTATATCTGAACTCGCAGAAAAATTTCTACTGTTTGAAAATACAAATATTTTTACGAACGCTGAAATTGTAGCAATAAATAAATTATCACAGAATGGTTTTTCAGTAAAAATTTCGCAATCTGAATCAATTCACAATTATGATGTTATTATTGGTGCTATTCAACTTCCCATTCTCATTAAAATTGCACAAACTCTTTTTGAGCCATATAAAGAATATAGACAAAAACTCGAAAGGATAAAGTACCATGGGGTGATTTGTGTTTTATTCGGTTTTACAGAGCCCTTGGGAAAATATTATTGGAATAATATCAACGATTCTACCCTTACAATAGGTGGGATAATTGAGCAGACTAGATTTGTACCAAAGTCTGCTTATGATAATGAAACAATTGTCTATGCATTCAAATATTCTAGTGTTGATGATCCAACATGGCAACTTTCAAATAAAGGAATCAGATGTTTGTTCTATGATGATCTAAAAAAAGTATTCAAAGAGAAAGTAGAAAAAAATTCGGTTATTTGGACCCGTGTGGGAAGATTTCCATTGGCAACACCTGTTTTTTCAAAGGGTTATTTAGCTGTTGTACCTGAAATTCGTTCACCTGTAAGAAATTTCTATGTTTCTGGATCTCATAATGTTTTTCCTTATAGTCGAACGATAAATACTGGTATTAAAATTGCATTAAAAGTGATTAAAATATTGTTGGAAGATAATCCAGAGTTATCATTCAACAAAAACCGTAAACAAGCGAATATGAATGCCTCTAATATGATAGAAGGTGATTAGCCCTCCCAAATACGAAAATTTTCCTTTTTTTGAGATAAACCTCTTATTGTTCATTCCCAAGTAGAAACTCGTCGAATTCTCAAAAGTGTGTCTCTTTTTTATTCCCCATCTAATCATTTCTCTGAGAAAACCACTTATTAGTAATTGAAAGCTAATTATTCCAGTTAAAATTGATAATAAAAGCAATGCAGTATTGGAAGGTTCTCGGATGAGAAAGAATCTTTGATAAAGCCAAATTATACCAGATAACATACTAATCAGAAGAGATACCATAGCAATTCTACCAAAAAGATACATTGGCTTTTCTTGGAAGGAGTTAAGTAACCAAATGGTAAAGAGATCAAGAGGCCCTCTTATTAATCTTCCTTTTCCATACTTGGTTTTTCCATATTTCCGTTTTCTATGTTTAACTGGAATTTCTGTAATAATAAATCCCCTCCTCTTTAGAAGAGCGGGAATGTATCTATGTTCTTCAGCTTTCAGAATTCTTCATTAAGAATTTCTTCTTTCTTTCTTTCTTTCTTTCTTTATCCTTATTATATCAAGAGGATTATTTTGGAGATCAGCATCCATTGAGATTATTATTTCGTTTTGAGCGTTTTCAAACCCAGAGGAGGATACTGAAAAATTACCAATAAGACAATAATAATCATCATTCCCCCTCCTGCTCCAAAAATCCCGCTCATTAAGCCAATAAACAGTCCTATTAATGAGATGATCACTCTTTTCAACCATTCTGATTCGAAATTAAATCTTTGTGATTCTACTGTGGTTTCATTATTCTTAGACTTTCTAATGCCTTTAGATAATGTTAAAATCCCAATAATAACAAAAATAACCGAAACTGAAGTACCTAAGGAAGCTTCACCAGTATTTACTGCTATTAATACCCCTAATTGAGAACCAATTAGAGCACTGAGAATTAATAAAATGCTTGTGTTTAAATCAACTCGTCCCTTTTGAAAAAATGATAAAGTAACAATCGACGCACCAATCATATCAATAAACAGACTTGTACCGATCGCAGAATGGATAGGTATCGAATAGACTAGCATGAGAACAGGAACTACAAATACCGATCCACTCACTCCAATGAGACTAATTACGAGTCCTACTGCTAATCCCAATGTTATAAGTCCAATTAAACTGAAGATATCCAATTTTTTCGCCTATAATATTGCGTTAATTCTTAAAAAAATCTTTGAGAGCTGTTATAATATAATCAACATCATTTTCTGTTAATTTCTGGTGGAGAGGGAGAGTTACAGTACGCTTTCCATGATCATCTGCCACAGGATACTTTGTAATATCATATCCAAGCTTTTTATAATATGAAAATGAGGGAATAGGGGTATAGTGAATACTAGTCCCAATATTCCTTTTGTGGAGAAATTCTCGCACTTTCTTCCGATTCCTTTTCTTTAATAGAACTGGGAAGATATGATGAGAGTGTGTGACATTTTTTGGGATTTCTTGAACTTGGATAAAATCATCTAGCTCTTCCTCTCTAATACGCTTGATGTAATAATCATAAATATGTAAACGTTGAGCATTCATACCCTCAATTCTTTTGAGCTGTTCGAGACCAATTGCTGCCTGTATTTCTCCCATTCTATAATTATAACCTAACAAGTTCATGTCGTAGAGTCTATCTTCTTCCTGTACTCCTGATATATGTCGATTCCATGTTGGTTTATCAAGACCATGGCTTCTTCTAACGTGTAAATTCTCTCTTCGTCGAGCGTCTTTAACAACTATCATACCACCCTCTCCTGTAGAAAGATTCTTGTTTGAGAAAAAAGAAAAGCAACCAAAATCCCCAAATCCACCCACATGGTTTCCTTTATAGTATGTTCCTATGGCATGAGCTGCATCTTCAATCAATATCAAATTATGTTCATCGCATATTTCACAGATTTCATCCATTTTTGCAGGAAGACCAGCAAAATGAACAATGATCATTGCTTTTGTTTTTGAGGAAATTTGATCTCTTATCCTTTCTGGGTTAATATTCCATGTTTTGGGGTCTATATCTGCAAAAACTGGAACAGCACGTTCATATAGAATACAATTAGTGCTAGCGACAAATGATATTGGAGTTGTTATGACTTCATCTCCGATATCAATATCTGCTTCCATTAAAGACAAATGTAAGGCAGCTGTCCCGCTAGAGGTTGCTATGGCAAAGGGATAACTGACATATCTACTAAACTGCTCTTCAAAAAGCTTTGTTATCGGTCCCATCGTCATCCATTCGCTACGAATCACCGATACTACTGCAGAGATCTCTTCCTCGCCATAATCTAGGTCTGATACAAAAATCTTAGGTCTCATGGATAATCCATACCTATTATACAGAAAGATCTATTTAAACGGAAAAGGTTGGGAATACAAGTCAATATTTTCTCTTATCCATTGAATTGTCTCTTCCAATCCCTGTTCCAGTGTATAAGAGGGTTTCCAGTTTAAATATTCTTGTGCTAAGGATACCTTCGCACAAAGACGTCTCACTTCGCTTAGTTCTGGCCGTAATTTTCTTTCGTCAACAAGGATTTTTGCTTCAGGATTAATTCTAGAGATCAATTGTTGTGCGATAGATTCTATTGACATTTCAAGTCCAGTTCCTAAGTTAATTGTCATTCCCCTTATTGTTTCACGTTTTTCTACTGAACGTGTAAATCCTTGGATTAAATCCTTTATATAGAGAAAATCACGTGTTGTAGTAATATCTCCTAACCTTAAATCCTTTCCCTGGAGTAATTGAGTAATTATTGTTGGAATCACTGCTCGTGAAGTCTGACGTGGGCCAAACGTATTGAAAGGTCTAATTGTTACCACAGGAATTTGAAAAGATAAGAAAAAGCTCTCTGCAACCTTATCAGCTGCAATCTTACTTGCAGAATAGGGTGACTGTCCTTTTAATGGATGCTTTTCATCCATAGGAACATATTGTGCTGTTCCATAAACCTCACTTGTGGATGTATGAACCACAAATTCCGTTCCCATATCTTCAACTGATTGTAAAATATTCAGGATAAACCTCACATTATTTTCAAAGTATTCTCGTGGATTAACATATGAATACGGTATTGAAATCAATGATGCTAAGTGAAAAACATAGTCTATATCTTTTAGAGCTTTTCTTACAGCGTAAGGATCGTTTAAATCACCGTAAAATACATCTATTTCTTCATAGTTTGGAATAAACCGTAAATTTCCGATACTCCCACTCGAAGTATAGCGGATAAATGCACGTACTTCGGCTCCCAAACTCTTCAGGTGCTCTACTAAATGGCTTCCTATGAATCCACCTGCTCCTGTGACAAGAATTTTTGTTTTTTTCCAGTTCACTTTGATCCCGACATTTCTCCTACATCCTTAATTTTCTCGCTTAAAGGTTAAATAATTATTTTCTTTTCGCTGTTTCAGCGAGAGTTTATAGTTGATATAACTTATTGAAGATAAAAATCTGATAGTTATGTTGATCTCTCATGTAAAATTCGGGATTTATTCTCTGTAAATATCTTTAGCGATTTTTCAAAATCTTCTACACGACCGATATCTAGCCAAATACAGTCAGATGCCCGATATGTTTTAACAGTCTCACCAACGCTAAGTAATTTCTTTATTAGATCAGGAAAATCAAAATATTCATTTATTGGAATATGCTTAATGATACGTCTATTAAATGCATAGATTCCCATACTAACATCATATTTCATTGTAGGCTTTTCAATATAGTCTATTACACGATCTTCTTCCGTTTCTATAACTCCTAAATCAATTTTAACTGTTTTAGTATAAGTAGCAATGGTAACTCCCGCATTATTGTTTACATGCGTTTCAAAAAATTCACGATAATCTAAATCTGTTAAAACATCTCCATTCATAATTAAAAAGTTCTCATCTAAATTTTCGATTAATGTTAGAGGAGCTGCGGTTCCTAAATCCTTTTTTTCGTAAGAATAAGTTAAATTTAACCCGAGTTCCTTCTCATCGTTAAAGAATGCTTTGATGAGCTTAGCCTTGTGCCCCAACGCGAGAATTACATTGTTAAAACCGTAGGTTTTCAATTGTTTTAGAATGATTTCTAAAATTGGAATGTCACCGATGGGCATCAATGGTTTAGGAAGAATGGTAGTAAAGGGTTTCAGTCGTGTTCCTTTACCACCTGCTAGGATAATAACTTGCATTGTAACTATCACTAAACTATAAAATTAAAATTATTAATATTTATATCTGATTAACTTTAACCATACCAACGTCAGTTAAAAATAAGTTTGGCTAATAACGGAAACCTTCTCTTCATTAAACTTCGTATGAGCTTCATAATGTCCAGAACGTAAAAATTAATCTCAATACTTTCAATCCCTCAGTGTATGAAATCCATTGGTTCATATTCTTGGAGTAAATGTAATGTTAGTTCAATCATTATATCCTATCTATGCATTTCTAGGGGGAGGGTTAGGCAGTTATTTTTTGTTGAAGCGATGGTTTAAACTAAAATGGCGAACCACAGAAATCTTTCATTTTTCGATAATTATCAGTACTTTTTTCTTAGTTATACCATGGGTTTTCATTGGTATCCAACCTGATGGAATCTTTACACTTACAATAATAGAGGACATACTTGTTTTTCAGTTCCCATTTGCTACTTATGCTATCTTTTACTATGGAATTCTTTTACTCCTTGCTTTATATGCGTCATTTCATCTAGTAAGTCTATTTATTCAGAGACTTGAAAATTTTGAGGAAGATGCTTTCAAGAAACCTCTTTCTTTTGATATTATACTTATTGTGCTGTTAATATTGGAATACTTTGTTTTACAGTTAATACTTCCTCTTCGGGGTTTTGATGCACTATATCTCTATTTCCCTGAAGCAGAGGTTTTTTATCTGGCAAATAAAATTACTGATATTAACTATCTTTCCTTCTTTCCAGTTACAAAGGCACCATTCAACGTGATGCTCTTTACTTTTTCTTTGTATATCTCCAACCAAACAACATATCAAATGTATCCGTTGTTATTTTTAATTGGATCAACATTCCTTACATATGATCTATCAATGGAATTGTGGGGAGAAAAAATCAAAGCACGACTAGCAATGTTAGTATTCCTAGTGACTCCAGTTGTTTATTGGACTGCTACATTCTGGGCTTATTACCAAGACTTGTATGTCGGTTATTTTTTTGGTGCAGCCTTCTATTTTGCTTGGAAAGGGATAATTAGAAAAAGACTCAATCCTAGAGCTTCCATAATTATTGGGATAATGAGCATGGCTTTAGCTCTATTAAGTAAAATCAATGCTTGGACTTTGTTTTTTGTATTTGCCTTAGCTTTACCTATGAAACGTTTGGGTAGGGCACTTCAATTGTTGATTCTAACGGGATTAACCAGTTTCTTAATAGCTCGATCGATTACAACCAGTTTTATTGGTACAGGAATTGTAATTTTACTATTTGCAATCTTCATTGGGTATCTTATAGTAAAAAGACCAATTCCTGAAAA
>JAEOTI010000577.1 GCA_016839955.1 Candidatus Hodarchaeota archaeon
AACTTGAATTTACTGATGACCAAGAACGATTCCTTCTGAAAGTTGGCGTCTTTTATATGACATTACTTGGTCAAGGCTCAGAAAATAATCTTGGTATTTTTGGTCCACTTCCTGTGCCTGGCTACCCTGAATTTCGGTCATTAGTTTATGTTTTTACAGTTGGAGATAAACTTGCCACGGATTTCAGGAAAAAAGGACAAGAATACTGCTTATTAGTTTTCTTTATCCCACAGGAACTCATAGAAGAATTGCCAAAGAATTTAGATATGAAAATAACGTTAGACGATTTAGTTTCAGATGTTGAGGATGTTTCTTCCTTAAATATGGAGTTAATTAGAAAAGGAAAATTATCTTTACAACTAGAAGGTTAAAATACCTTAGGATTCTTCAGTTGCAATCTTTGGTTTTCGAACAAACTCTAAGTTATTGATGAAGTAGTTCTTTTTGTAATATTAACATAAAACTTAAGCCTTAGAAAAGGACGTATCTTATGAAGGTGCTAGTTTGACACCTAATGAACTCCTAGATCATTACAAGTTTAAAGTAAAGTTGATAAAAGGTTCAACGGATCCATTGAAGGCAATTACAGGGATTTCGGGCTTTCTACATCTTGATCGAAAAAGTGGAGCTATTTCTTTTTTTGATCCTACAAAATCAACTTCAGCACCAATTTTTAGCTATCATAGCAGAGAAATCGCAAATATTTCTACTCAAACTCGAGGATTGATTAGTAAGAAGCAATTCTTAACGCTTACATTTGATAGAGAGGCTAAACGCAATTCCGTTACATTTGAGGTTAAAGAGGAGAAAGCAAACATTACAGCAGCAACAATTCTATCTTTTCAGAATGAAATGAAAACACAACCTAAACCTAGTCAACCATTCAAAGTATTTGAGGAATTAGGAGTATTAGCTCATAACCTAGAGAAAAAAATTGGAAAGGAATTTTCAAAAATATCATTAATTGTTCAAGATCAAATCAATGACGCAATAAAAATAGGTGAAAAACTAAAAGCAGGCTTGGAATTAGACCTTGATCCAAAAGAAATTACCAATACAAGTGATGAACTTGTAGATGTAGCTGAAGCTTCAGGTATCTTTGATGCAATATTTGGTTCATTAATGGCTAAAGGAATGATTTCTGCTGCAGTAAATGAAGATTATTCCACATCTTTAAACGCATTCCACAAAGCAAAAGAAACTGCAACTCAGTTTCAGAAGACAGACCAGGTAGAAGAAGCAAATCAACAAATAAACAGAATAAAAGTATTATCTAAAGAAAATACTGAATTTAAAATCTCTGAAATTGAAGAAGAAGATTTTCAATCTAAAAAGATTTCAAAAAATGAAGCCCAGAAATATCTTGAAGGAGTAGAGAAAATCCTTGAAGATTGGAAATCTCAATCTATAAACCTAAATTAACTGTTTATTCCCAAGGTAATCTCACATTTACTTGGATTACAGGGTCCTCAATAACAAAAATACCCCGAATACTTTTTTCATGAGGTCGTCGTGGTCTCATTTCTACTATTGTACCACCTTTTAATTCAAATGACATTGCACGGGATAATGCTGGAGCAATATCCATTGGAAAAATCACTCGAATTACTGAATTCAATGTTTCTAGGAAAGTAATAACCTCAATTTTGCTTTCTGAAACAACTGGGATAGTTTGTAAAACATGAAATTTTCCCAAAAAACCGGTATTAGGAACTGTAGGAGTGATCTCAAGTGGCGCAAGTGATGTTAAGGATCTAGGCATTGGTTTCTTCGAATCATCCTTTGCTAATGGTCCAAGAATCGCCTTAAGGAGTTTTGCATCCTTAGGTTTGAGAAATTCTGGTTGTAATCGAGTTGCGACAAATAATTGGGAGGCACAGTCTTTTATCTCACTAACTCTTTTGGAAAAACTAGCAACAACATATGATAAAAGTTGGACTGCTAGTTCTATATTCCCCCGAGACAAAGCCTCAGAGCTGTAACTATAAATTGATGCAATAAGATCTGGAATATTTTTTTCAGGAATTTGTGTTGAAAGTGCCTTAGCTTCTTTTAGATCCCCTGAAACTATATTTCCTACAATTAACCCGAGTCTTTGAGTTTGAGTTACTTCTGTTTTGTCAATGAGTGTAAATAAAGAAACAGCTTTATTATTTTCACCTAGGAGTAGATATACTAATCCTTGAAGTACTACAATGTTTTCATATAATTCAATATCGATGTAGAGAAAATTTAATAGTGCTAAGCAAGATTGAGAGGCAGCAATGGCCTGAACAAGTTCATTTCTATGGAGGTGAGAATGTAATAAGAATACATAATGATCAAACATCTCCCCTGCTACCATCATAGACAAGATTACTTTCTGTTCAGGATTTGTTATTGTATTCAAAGCTTTAGAAGAAGATTGCATTATTTTTGGAAGCAGTGATTCAGCCTTTGATACATTTCCTTGGGCTCGGGCTTCCCTTGCAGCATCTAAAAGAGGGACTATTACATCAAAAGCAGTCATGTCCATTTTTATAGGTTCAACAGCTGCTTTAGGTTTCTTTTTCCTTTTACTTGGAGATTTTTTAGCTATTCTAGCCTTTTTTCGGGCAGAACTTACTGTTCTGACATAAATTGCTGTGTCAACTAAATCTTCGACTAACATCTTAATATCAATGTAAGAGCGAGTTTTTCGCCGATAATCCCAAGACTGTCGAAAAATAGCTTTTAATCCCTTATCAAGCATTTTTCGTTGTTGCGGACTAGGTGCTGCAGCGGCTAGAATTGACATGAAAGCGCCACAAGAAAGATGTTCAATTAGTAATCCCTGAAAAAATGTTAGAGTAATTCCTCTAGCAACTCCAGTATCATCTGATACAATCGCTACTCGCTTATTATCTTTCGAAGAAAACTCATGGCCAAGATATAAAACATCGACATCAGCTGGGTCTTGGTCTCCACGAATCATACGTTCTTTTGCTGCAGTTTCTCGAAGATCCTTCCAGATTTTAGATTGCCGGTTTACCCCAGTTAGGGGAATATTTCCAGGTATTAAATTTCGAAGAACTCGAAATGTTGATGGAATATCACTTTTAGGAATTTCTTCAGAGGTAGTAATTGATAAACCAATAGAGCTGCAAATTTCTTGTAATTCAGGGATTATTTCATCAACTCCTGCTTCAAGAAGACCAATGAAAAAATTTGTGTCAAGAATTGCTATGTCAAAGAATCTAGGACGTTTTCGGGTGCTCATGAGTGTTTTCCTCTGTACTCTATAATAAATACTAATATAATTTAGTGTTCTCAAGTAATTAAAATCATGAGATCTATAACATGCTCAATGTCTTTAAGATATAGTTAGGTTGGTTTTTTTATTGATCGAAGATAATTCAGATTTAAGCATGATTTTGGAACATTTTACAAGATTATTCTTTGGGATCATAAAATGAGTAAAAAATCACTCAATACTGCCTATCAGGGGCTAGTTTGTACTGCAGTTACTGATAGAGGACCAGAACTTCTTTTTGATTTTAGTGTGCTTGATGAATCAATCTCTCATATGTTAGCCATTCAAGCTTTAACAATGATTTCGATGGGATCAGGCTCTGAAGGGATGCATGGACCAATACCAGTTCCTAAAAACCCAGAACTACAAGCTCTTGTTTATACATTTTTTGCACCTGCTCCAGATTCCCAAGACGAACGTGTCCGACTCCATGGACGCCAATATGCTTTCTTTTTAATTTTCTCGAAAGGTCTTCATTACACAGATCGACTAAACGACTATACAGCAAATTTTCTTAGGAATGAGATGCAGGATGAGCAAATCACCGAAGAAATTGTGAGAGATATTAATGAACAGTTTCAAACTTCTGTTATTTTTTCAATAGACCAGGTAAGCCTTCTTACAAATCAAGTAAAGGCGTTAACAAAAAGAATTAAAGCTTTAGAAGATCAACATTTTCAGTTAGAAGAAATTGTAGGCGAAATAATACCAGGAAATGAAAGCTTAGTTATAAAAATTAAGAAACTTATTAAAAACCAAAAAGATCCTGATTGATGCTCCGGAGCTTATCAAATGCAAGAAAGAGAAATCCACATTAAAACATCATTAAAAATTACAATATTAGGAGACGCAGCTGTTGGTAAAACAACTCTCATTCGTGCATTTATGGAAGGAATTACAACAGATAGAAAATATAAAGGAACATTAGGTGCTGAGATTGCTCTTAAAAAATTAAGAATTCATTATCAAGGCAAAAATGTGGAAGTCTCAGTTCAACTCTGGGATCTTGCAGGACAACCTTCTTTCGCAAACATTAGACAGACATTTTATTTGGGAAGTCAAGGTGCTATTCTCGTTTATGATGTTGGTAGACCAGATACCCTCAATAATCTGGATATCTGGTTAAAAGACCTGTTCGATGTTTCTCCAAGAAAGATACCTGTCGCACTAGTTGGAAACAAGATCGACCTCCGTGAAAAAGGTATGGTTATGGTACCATCAAATATGGGTAATCAGAAGGCAACAGAAATTTCAACTATATCAGGTTTCAATACCCCTTTTATAGAAGCAAGTGCTATTAGAAGTGAAAATGCTGATAAACCCTTTGAAGAGTTAGTATCACTAATTTATAGGAACATAAAGCGAATAACAAGATAATCTTCTCTTTTAATTATAGTTAAGAATCTCCTGGAGTATTGAGATGGGTACATCAAGAAGGGATATTTGCATGTCATTTGGTTTATTTGATAATTCTTCAACATGTAGAATCCCTATGTTTGAAAGATGTTCGAGAAACTGAGGAATTTCCCCTTTTTCAGGCACGTCTACTGAATAAGATTCATTTATTGTGCATAAATAATTTTTTAGAACAGATGAAGGCACAGAAGCTGTTGCTGCATCTGTTAAAGCTGAACATACTCCCAGCAACAAACTCTTCTCTCGAACTTGTAATGAACTGAACAATTGTTTTGAGAGTTGGCTCACAGAAAACTGTGCAAGACGAACATGTTCACAAAATACCCGTGAAACCTTTTCTTGGTCTGCTTTCTTACCTGCTCTCCAGAGTAAGTCTAAAGCATAACGTGCATCTCCATTAGCGCGACTTGCTACCTTTGCAGCTAATCGAATCACTTCATCATCAACTACACCCTCAGAAAATCCATTGTTTGCTCTAACGCTTAAAATGTCCTTTAGTTGGGTTTCTGTGTAAGATTCAAGAATTATCTTATTTCGGGCTAAGGAACTCTGAGTTGAATCATCTAAATAAGATTGGAAATTTCTATCACGTGTCGCTAAAATTAGAGAAAGTCGCCCCTTCATAATAGAAGACTCTTCATTCATTCGTGAAAGTGTATAGAGCAAATCATTTACCTTTCCAATTTCTTGATCACGGAAAATATAATCTACTTCATCTAAGGTTAAGAAAATGTGAAGACTTCTTTGTTGGATTATTTCTTTAAACTGTCTAAGAAGTTCTTGCGAGGAAAAACCACGTATAGGAAAAAATGGAATGAAATTACCAAGAATTTGAGTCAAAATAAGGCTTACAGATCGTGTTTTTCTACAATTTATATGGACATATTTCATTGAGTTGATAGTAAAATGATCCTTCCATTTTTCGACCACGTGACCAAAATTTCGGGCTAAAGCAGTTTTACCAGAACCTACAGGTCCATATATCATGACTGTTCTATAGGAATTAAATGGATGTCTTAAAACTTCTCTAAAGTATCCCAACAATTCACGAAGTTCCTCTTCCCGATGAATCAACTCTTTTGGTATATAATCAAGAGAAAAAACACTTTCATCCTGGAATACTGAACTAGATGAAAATAATTCTTTTAGGAATTGATCTGTAGTCATTTTAATACCGTTCCTTTCGTAATAGCTCTCTATAATCAAATAGCAGCATTCGTTCCAGTGGCTATCCACCCAACTGAGGTTGAGAAGAACCCCTACTAGGACAGTTGAGCGGATACTACTCCCCATATAGGAGAACAGCCTTGAATATCTTCTTTTCTCCTGCTCAGCATCAGTAACCGGAGCGTGAGTGAAGATGTATGAACAAATCACCTTCTTTCCTCCGAAGATCGCAATTTCGGGGTTTTTCCTAAATGAGGACGCATCCCCTTATCTTATTACCAACTGTGCATGTTCTTCACGGGTTAAGATGGACTCCTGGAATCACCTCAATCAGTTTGAAGTTGTATACCTAGTTCCGGTCATGGATACAGCCAAAGACCGGACAGTAATTTATACCTACAACTCTGTAAAATAAGAGAGGTCTTTCTTTTAGAGAATGCTCAGAGAGACAGTACTGAAAAAATGATTTTGAATTAAATCCGACTAAAATTCCAAAAAAATTGAATCATCAAAAAAATCTTTGAATAACCCAAAATTATTGATTATTCATAAATAGCTCATGAATGTATCAAAAATTCGCCTTTTTCAGCCAAAAAAAACAAAAAAATCTTCATGATTCTTCAAAAGCAGTAGGTCGAACAATTGTACCAGCAGGGACAACTTCGTCAGGATTAATGATTCCAGTAGGCATTATAACCGTGTTTGGTCCAACATCAGCCCCACGACCGATAATCGCACCTAATTTATCATAATTTACGCCTCTAAGGTTAATAGATGCTTTTCTAATTGAGCGTTTCCCGAGTAATTCATTTTGTGTAGTTATACCAGAACGAATGTCTGCACCTTCACCCACGACTGAATCAGCAATTAGACTTAACCTTCCAATTGTTGAATAAGGCTGGATTATGCTATTCTTTATTTCGCAGGTATATCCTATCATACAGTCGTGTTCAATTGATGTATGGTCTCGAATAAGAACTGATGTTCCTATATAAGCATTTTTTCCAATATATACAGGGCCTCTAATCACCGCATGGTGATCAATCTCAGCACCCTCATCAATTATGACTAGCCCTTCTATTTGTGCGGTAGGAGATATCTTAGCAGACCCATGGATTGTCGCAGATGAAGTCCTTTCAAATAATACGCGGTTTGCATAAATTAAATCCCAGGGATAGCCAATATCAGCCCAATTCTGATCCCAAATAGCCGCAGAAAGATGTTCACCTTCATTTAAAAGTTCAGAAATTGCACCATCAATAGATTGATTACTTTTTAAATGTTTAAAGAAGGAAGATGGGAGAACTGCAGCTCCAGCCATAATATAGTTTCCTCGTGACTGAGCAATTTCCGCAGGAGGTTTTTGAATAGTTTCTGTTACTCGACCTTTTTCGTCTAGGGCAACAAGTCCGAAATCAGAAACATTTCCCTTCAATGTCACAGATAATGTACCTGATGTTCCAGTATTTGCCAAAGTATTGAGAATATGATTATAAAATCGATTTGACGCAATAATATCCCCGAAACTTAATAACCACGGGCTATCAGAATCAGTAAACTCACCTTCTGCAGCAAGAATAGCTCCTTCTACGCCTTTTAATCCACCTTGTTCAACTTCTTCAACTGGGACTCCTCTACGCTCCTTCCAACCTGTAAGAAAGTCTGAAACTTCACTCGAACCATAACCTGTAACTATAACAAAACTATCAACACCAATTGACATTAATCCTTCTAAGACATGTTCAAGTATTGGCCGACCTTGAAGGTTGATGAGGGTTTTTTGATGTTCCCCAGTAAGAGAACGCATTTCTCTACCTTCACCTGCGCTGAGGATAAGAGCTCTCATGTGATTCCACCTTATTATTGAGTTATGAAATATCTATGATTTTTAACCAATAAAACTTCGGTAGTAAAAGAAAAATTAACTAAAAACATTTTACAGGATAAACTGAAACGATTCAAAGTCGAAATAAGTATTAAGAGAGTTAAAAAAAACCTATTATTCTCCTTTAAATTTTATTGGTTAAATAATGCCGAATATTCATTCTTAGATTTCTCTATGGTAGTTTTTGATTTTTCACGTTAAAAGAAGTGTTACACGTTATAAAAATCATGAGTTGTATTACGAACAAGATTTATTGTTACTTTTTGAGATTATATTAAACAAGTATTGATCTTGATTCGTTTGTAATACAAGTATAGAAATCTACAAACCATCAAAGGCTCTTCATTATAAACAATCACCTAGAGATGGATTTCATTGACGACGAAATTTGATTTCCTAAGACCGGCAGATTCAGACTCTTTCTTAGGAAGAAGAAAAGAAATATCAGATTTTTCTAATCTTTTACGTGGTTTCCGACAAGGTAAAGGATCTAATGGTACCATTATTGTTGGAAAACCTGGAATTGGTAAAACTTCACTCCTTCAAATGTTTAAACGTACCGCAGAAAGTGATAGGCTGGAAACAACAGATTTTGAACTGAATTTTCAGCAAAAAGTACGTACAACCGTTTCCGAATTGTATCACGAAATCATTGAACCTCGATTATCCATTGAAAAAAGGAAGAAGTATGAAAAAAAGCGAGTTGATATCCCCGCAATTTCAGCTGAATCAGAACCAAAGAAAACCGTAGAAGCATTTTTAAAGAATCTGGAATTAGCTGAACTAAGTTCTCCGATCATAATTTTTATCGATAATGTTGATCGAGCAGAAATTAGTGGATACGGCAAAATAATAGTGGCTTTAGTAGATTTGATTTCATCATTTACTCAACTAAATATTCCGATTTTTCTTGTTCTCTCAATGCTAGAATCAACGTGGGAAACCTTAAAACCACAAATTGGCCATGTAAATCACTTTATACTTGATTTTATTGATTTTTCCACTGCAGAATTAATCTTACGAAAGAAAACAGCAAATTCTCTTCGAGATCCTGAATTTCGAAAGCAAATCCTTGGAGAAATCGACCGAACACCCTTTGGTCTTACACTTGTTTCAGATATAATTCGGTGGTACGAAGAAAAATATGAAGAAGAAGAACCCACTCTTAAAGAAATCCAAGAATCCATTATACCATTACTCCGGGAAAGAAAATTTGGTGAAATAGTAGAAAAAATGTTTAGTCTTTCAAACTCAGAGAAAAAGGTAATTCAAGCTATTTTGAACCAACCTATTAATTTTATCACCCTTTCAAACCTACAGTCGGTATGTGAAAGCACATCAAATGAAATTACAAGATTAGAAGGTATTAAACTTCTAACAATTGTAGAAGATGTCATTTCTCTCTCAAGTCAAGGATTATATGAAAGGATGCAAGGTCAGGCAGAGATTGTAGCGTCAATTGAATCTGACCTCATGCTCAGGCTAATTGAAGGAGACCTAAGAGCTGGTTTTAAACCGGTTGATTCTATGCTAGACCAGCTTGAAACTGTAGCTTCAAGAAAAACTGAAACAGGTGAAAGTGCCCGAAATCTAGGAGTTAAAGGAAAAGCTGTTTATAGATTTGCATTTGATAATCACCATTTGTATGATGCATGTCGATTAGCAATACTTTCAGGTCAGTTTTTGGATGCATCAGGTGATTCAGAAGGAGCTGGTTTATTCTTAGAAGAATGTGGGAAAGAATTCACTGATGCGAATAGACCTCATTATGCAAAAATGCTCTATCGAGAAGCGTTGAAATCTTACTCTAGTGATTGGCGAATTAAAACGTGCGCTCGAGAAGCTGCACGAATTTATCTCGAACTTGCAGAAGATGCAATTTCTAAAGATTGGACATCTTTTGCACGATCATTTTTATATGAAGCAGTAATACTTTATAAAATAGCTGAAGAATCCAGTCGTATGCAAACAGCTATCAATAAAGCCCGAGAAACTTATGGAACTGATGAAAAAGGCACAGATTTCTTTGATAAACTAATGGAAAATAACAAATCAAGTAATGAAATAAATTAGGAAGTTTTTTAGAAATGAGTCAGCGAGCTGGAGAATTAGCCCAAGCTAAAGAAGAGATTGCTCAAGCCCTTAATGGTATCGAGCAGGCATTAAAAGAGTTTAAATCTCAAAATTCTGTTACTAGAAAAAGTACAAAAGATAAGCAAAAAGAATCAAAAACTAAAGTTGAGGAAATACTTGAAAACATTAAGGAAAGAATGGAAAGAATCATTGATACTTTTTCAAGGGCAGATGCAGGAGCAGTATCAAGTGAATTCGATCGAATTATATCAGATTTAGAAACAACTATTCAAAGTACCAACAAATTAGCGACATCTATCCAAGAAGATTTAACAGGTCGTACGGATAGTCATCGAGGGGAATTAGAGAAATTTAAGAGTCAAGCTAACGCTACATTTGATAATAGTACAAATAAAACAGCCTCGGCCCAAGAGAAGGTATTAGAAGGATTTAGAATAAGCTCTGATCGAAGTATTCAAAAATTTAGAGAGGAATTCGAGCAAGCAAGTGAACAGGAAAGCCAAACTCAAATTGATGGCATTACTGAATTCCAGAAAGCCCAAGAGCAATCATTAAACACAGTACGTACAAATGCAGAAAATATTGTTGATAAAACGGAATCGAGTTTAACAGGTAGCCTAGAACAAAGTTTAGACGATGTTACAAATGGTATACATTCATTCGCAAAAGAATACGAACTTATTACGAATCAACTTTCATCAAAAATCGATGATACAGTCCAAATTCAACAAAGTAAATTAGACAAGATAATCAATAACCTTCGCCAGGAATTGGATAATCATACAAAGGAAAAAAGCTCTGGAATTGAAACCATACAAACATCTGTACTTGATCAATTTTCGTCCATAAAAACTGAATCAGAAGATAATATGCGTAGTTGGATTGAAGATCTTCAAAATGATTTAAATCAATCATTAGAAGTTAATTCTGAAGTGCTTTCACTTTCTTTAACAGGAATCCGTAACACATTCAAACAGGAACTCTATGAGCAATTGGATACAGTTATTACATCTTTTAATAGTTTTAGAGACACATTTGTAGCCCAAGTGGCTGAAATAATCGCAAGACTTCAAAGAACCAATGAAGAAATGCAAAAGACGTTAGATCAACTTTTAGATAAACGTCTTAAAGAAGTTGAAGATGTAGGACGTCGTTTTGAAAGTAATCTAGAATCAGCTATTACTACTATGGCATTGAAGTTCGGAGAAGAGTCTTCGAGCATTCGAGAGAAATTTGAAAAAGTGCTATTAGATCGTGAAAAAGGTTTCAAAAGTAATCTAGAGACGTTGCATACAAAATTAGAGAACACCATTGGAGAATTTATAAAAAATACCGAAGGACAATATGAGACTTCTTTGGTACAATTTAATCAAACTTTAGATGAAACCCACGAAACATCAAAAACTGAATTAACATCCTTTACAACAGAAATAACTTCTTCCGTCAATGAATCATCTGAATCTGTAAAAATATTTAGTACTACGAAAACAGAAGAGCTAGAACAGAGTATTATTACGAAAAAAGAAATAATTCACGATTTAGTCCAATCATTCTCACCTGATATAAAAAATGCCATAACTGAAAATTTAGAATCAACTAAACGTTTGTCAGAAAATCTTCAACAGAGTCTTGATGGCGCCCTGAGAGAACTACGTTCTGAAGTAAATAGAATTGAAGCAGAATTAAAAGACAACGTTCTCCAAGACATTGAGAAGACGTCAGAAGAAATTATTTCGGTTAAAGATCAGAATAAAAGTGCTATGGAGGATATGATCGACCAAGTGCTACATAATTACACTGTAGCTATTGAGGAGTTCTCACAAAATGTATCTAAAGCTTATAATGACTCTTTTGAAAATCTAAGAACGACAGAGGAGTCATCAGTTGAAAAAATTAAAGATTTGATGCATCAAGAAATAAGTACAGCACAGGGATTTGCTGAACAAAGTAAAATCTTAATTTCTGAGATTAGTGAAGCAAAATCAACATTTTCAATTGATGTTGAATCTACTTTTGATGAATTTCTGTCATACCTTGAAACTACCAGTAAAAATATAGAAAATCTTGGAAAGAAGATACAACAGAAGTCAAAAGTTTCCATAAAGAGCACAGAAGAAATATTAAAAGAATTAAAGTCTTCCTAAGTATTATTGGGGGTAAACGAATGTCTGTTTTTTCCGAGGATATGCTAAAAAAAATTGGTTTAAATCAAACAGAGAGTCAAGTTTACGCTGCTTTGGCAACAAATTATTTTCGAACAGTTGAAGAGGTACAAGCTTATTCAAAACTAAAAAAAAGTGAGGTTGCATCTGCATTAGAAGAATTAGAGAAAAAGAAATTTGTTAGGAAGATTGAAGGGAAAGTAGACCTATTTATTGCTATTAATCCTCACTTAACTGTAACTTCAGAGGCCGAAAAACGTTTGGAAAAGGATTTAAATGCAGTTTCAAATTCCATTCGTGAAGTATGGAGCCGTGTGTCAAAAGAATTACAGAGTAATGTGACAAACTATGTTGTACATACGCGAGAGACATCCTCAGCCCATACTAAAGAACTAAACTCAAAAGTCTCTAAATTAATTGAAGAAACAAAGGTAGAAAGTCGTTCTCAAGAAGAGCAAGTATTATCAATATTAACTAATTTTACAAGTCAAGTTGAGGGTACTTTTACAAACAGGTCTCAGAAAACAGCAGGAGAGTTTGAAAAACAAGGAAATGCTTTTTTACAATTTTCTGAAGAACAAAACACCACCCTTAAAGAAAATATGACTGATTTTGAAGCTCAAATTGTTGATATCGCAACAAACAGTGTTCGAGAAAAGCCGATAGAAGCTATCATCAACTACAGAGAAAATGTTCAATCTCAAAGTATTTCTCGATTAGAAGAGATATCTAATCGCATTAACAATGTTAAAGACCAGTTCAACGACTTGCAAACAGCAATAACAAATTTAATTGAAGAAGGAAGATCTACGGCACATGAAGTTATTGATGGGCAAGGTCAAAAATCGGTTGAAACCTTCTCTAAAAATATTGATCAACTAGATCAAACTCTCAACGAGATTGAAACCACGACTACTAATCTAGCAACAGATCTTCTTTCACAAGTGAAAGAAACTCTTTCTCCACTTCAAGAGAGCCTTATAAACATCGTTACTGAAACATCTGAATCTACATCCGCATCTGTAAAGGGAACCGCCTCTTCTCTTACTTCTTCCCTTGAAGAAGTAAAGGGAAATGTAAACGATGCAATATCAACCTCAAAAGAATCCATAGATACAACTTCTCAGAATATGGATGAATCTGTTTCTAATTCGACTACTGCACTCCAAACATATCTAGACAATGTCTTCCAAGGATCTCCTGAAGTTGAAGGTTTAGAAAAGGAAATTGGATCAAAAACTAAAATAACCTTGGAAGAGATGGAGAAGGTTCGAGAAGATTTTAAACAAAGTCTAGATGATTTACAAAAAGCTATCACAGATGCAGTTGAAAAAGTTGGTAAAACATTAGCTCAAGGTGTAAACAACAGTATCTCTGATGTTTCTGGAAAGTTTGACTCATTAAGAAATTTAGTCCGAGAACAACTTGAATCACTCGAAGCGGCGGGAGATATGGTTATTGGTCAGATGCAATCAACTATCGGATCAGCCATTGATTCTTTAGCACAACAATCTTCTGAAAAAGCAAAGAAAACTTCTGACTCAATTATATCTGAGGATCTCGGTCGCGAGACTGAAATGTTAAAAGTAAAAATAGAAGAGGCATCTTCAGTATTAGGAAAGATTGTATCAGAAATTAAAAACATTCAGGAGACCTTTAAGAAGACTTTTCAAACTGAAACTGAACTTCAGAAATCTTCTACAATAAAAACGATCACCAATAAAATAAAATCAACCCAGGATCAATTAGCTTCATCAATTGATAAAATTAAAAACACAATCGTTGAAGAGTTTGACCAATTACGAGAGAAAGTACCACAAGATGTTGAACTAATGGTAGAAGATCAAAAAAATCAAGTGATGCACATCAACATGGATATAAGGGGAGCGCTGGGTGAAGTATTCATGCCTCTTAGTGAATTAATAGCTAAGGGTCCAGATGAAACGAAAAAGTACTTAAAAAAGAAAGATCAATTTGAAGAGTTTTATTCTATATTGAAAAAGGGAGTAGACGAAGCACCAACATTGGAAGCTAAAATCGAATCGACTTTGAACAAAAATGTGGAAGGATTCTCGAAAGCTGTAGATAATTATCTAAATTTCTTTTCAAAAACTGTTTCGGATACTGGACAAAATGTACATGTCCTTCTAGAGGAGACAGCTCTAAATTCAACAAATGATACCAAAGAACTTCAACATGAAATCCTTTCAGAATTTGATGACTATCTCAAGGTTGTTGAGGAAAAATTCCAGAAAAGTGGGTCAAATACCCTAAATGAAACAGAAAAAATCGTAAAAAATGTTAATGAAAACCTTTCTTCAATATCGACATCAATCCAAGAAACAAGTGAACGAATGAGCACCAAACTATCAGAATTATCAGATTTTATTGGTCACATAGCTGAGCAATCTCGAAAAGGGAGTGTTACACAGCTAGGTGAATTCGAAAGCACAATGAAAAGTGCGATTCGAAATATTATCGATCAGTCTGTAGAGCAAGTCGGTCTAGGAATAGATGATTTGCTAAAGGAATTAGAAAATACAGGAAGATCTCAAAAAGAACAGATTAATATAGAGATTACAAGCAGTGGTGATAATTCAAAAGAAACATTCCAGAATGCAAGTAAATCTTTTAGTGAGGCACTGGATAAATCAAAAAGGTTAGTAGAAACTCTGAGGGAGGAGATTCAATCAAGCCTTATTAATACTCTAACAGAATTATCATCAGAATTTGGTTCACTACGATCAACTCTTAGTGAAGCGCAACAAAAACAGCTAGATGAACTTATTAAGTCAAACGAGTCCATTCAAGCAGCAGTAATGGAGATGTTTGATAGAAATAAAGAAGAAATCACGAATGTAACATCAGGCCTCTTAGAGGAAAAAGAAAACAATCAAAACACGGCGAGATCAAATATAGACCAAGAGTTCAATAATTTTGAAACCAACCTATCTAACACAACGAATAAACAAGCAGAATTAACGAAAGAATTTGGAAAAATGAAGAAATTCCTTTCAGAGAAACGAGAAACATCGCTCTCAGCTCTCTCAGAGTCAATTAAAAAATCACAGGACTCACAGAAAGACGCAATCAGTAAAAATTTAGAAATTTTCTTGAAAGAGCTGATACAAATATTTAACCAAGCTCAAAAATCATTTTCTGACGAGAATGAAACTCTAACTCAACTAAGAACGTCTCTTCATAAAGAACTGGAAACAATCTCTGATAATTGGAAACGAGAGTACGAAAGACTTAGCGATGATTTGAACTCGAAAATTAAACAATTAAGTAAGTCATCTATTTCAAAATATGACAGCACTTTCTTGGACTACAAAGGAAACATGGATAAATTCGTCACAGAGAACAAGAATCAAATTAAAACCGAATTTAAAGAAATAATTACATCTACTCGAAAACTTGCTGAAGAACTGTCAGAAAAATTAACAAATAGAATAAAAAATGTAACAGAACAAATCTCTAGTATTACCAAAGAAACTACAGAATCAATTCCAAGCGAACTTGATTCATTAGTAGCGGAAATAGATACAAAAACAACTGCTCTTGTGAAAGAATTATCGGAAGTCATCGGACAAGAAATTGATAGCATTCCCGAGAAAATGAGAAGTGGATTAGAAAAAACTGGATCTGTAATGCAGTTTATTCGAGCTGTCCATGATATGGCCAGTTCTGCACCACCAAATCCAATAGAGAGTATATATTACGTAACAGGGAAGGACCCAATCTATGGGACAATTGCTGGAGGGATTGGTCGGACTAAAACTGCTATTAACATCATTATTCCTGAAATCTCAGCTCTACCTGTTGACGCAATTAAAGCACTCCCCAAAACCCGTAGAGTACAAGTATTAGCGAGTATAGATGATATGGCCGTTGTAAAAGCTATTTCTGATATGGGAAACGTTCAATTAAGAGAATTAACCGGAGAAGAAAGCGCGATTGGATTTTTCCGGGATGGAGAAGAAGAAGGTGCGATCGGAGCTGGACGAGGAGAAAAAGGTAATCTGATAGTCACAACAGATAGTGAGCTAGTAAAGACCATGAACCAGCTTTTTGCGGATTTATGGCCCAGAGGAAGAAAATTATAAGTTAAAAAAATTTTCTTCTTCCTTTTTTTAAAATTAAATTGAAAAAGAAAAAGGGAAAGGACCCAACAGACTTGTTGGGTTAACCAATCTCACTTATCTGGAACGTAAGACAGGATTTCTCGAACAACTTTATCTTTCTTAGCAGCTCGGAAAACATTTTTGATTTCATAAGTCCGAGTATCCCCAGCAGGTCTTATATGAAAGTCTCCACTCAGCCAAAGGATTCGTTCAAAGAAATCAGGCGTAGATTTGGTAATGTGAGCTGCTTGTGCGTTTCCGAAGCGGTGGGCGTCTTCGAAGAGCCCTGAATGGTGATGTATTTCTGTAGAGCGGATCTCCCAGTAGACGAAGAAGTTTCTAATCCAATAGAGGAAGTATATAATTATGAAAAACACTGCAAAGATATAAAAGAAGATATCAGGCAGCCCTGTCTCTGGTTTGATATAGTCATCAAGATTAATATCGGTATCGTAGTTTTCTGGGACATACATTACTCCTAAGAGAATCACAGCAAAGACTACCATAGCAATTAAGCCAACATTACCGAGCCCAAAGTCGAAGGCGATTACTATACTATTAAAGAAGTAAATTACCAGCCACATGAGCATAGCCGTTCTTGGTTCTATCAGCTTGACTAATTCTGTCTCTTCAGGGTATTTTGTAATTAAAGGAAGAATAATACTCGCAAGTACCGTTGGCCAGTAGTAAATAAGGTCAGGCCACTCACGAAGTACAATTCTAGACTCTTTCGTTATTTCTTCATCAGACATTTGCTTCACTCCATAATATAGAATAGTTTCTCAGTCTTTATTTAAACTGAGATTAATAATTATAACTTTTTCTCATAGTAAATTATAAAGATTGAAAAGTGTTATCCAAAAATCTTACTTCGTTCAT
>JAEOTI010000578.1 GCA_016839955.1 Candidatus Hodarchaeota archaeon
CCACGAGGTATTTTTTGTTCTATTTCACATTCAATTGCAAAACCTGGTGACAACATCACAGTTAATACATATATGCCTGATATGGCAGACGGTACAATCAGTAATGGAACGGTTCATACGACAGTTGACAGTGATCTCGGTTCTCTTCTGAGTAACGACCCCGCTTCCTACCTTGGAAATGGCCTTTTTGAAAACAATTGGCAAATACCTGCAGATTTAAATCTGTCTGATCCTGACTGGATGGAGTCTCGATTAGAGATTGAAGTTGAATCTGAAGGTTTAGGACCAGATTGGGAGTGGTTGAGCATTTTATTAGGTGATTTTTCACTAAGTACAAATGGAGAATTTGAAGAGAATAACTTATTCCTAAATATTACCGCACAGGATCCTGATTATCTACCAATTATAGGTGCAAATCTGTCATTAACTTTTACACAGAAATTACAAGATTCTCAAACATCTCAAACTCATTCTGTATGTTTCGATGACATTATTGAGAATGTAACTGCTCCTGCAACTGACTCTGAAGGAAAATCGACTTATACATACGAAATTAATGAGTCTTGTTATCGGGTTGACGTACGAGTTATGGCTTCAAAAGGAAGCTCGGTAGTTGTAGCTAGTAACAGGTTTTACGTCCCGGAACCATCTGATGAAGATAAGAACTTCTATATATGGCCTAAACTTGACTATATTGATGATTTCGTGGAAAATAATTTTAAACCGGATAAGGTAAACATTACCTTTCAAGCGTTTTTGGGTGAAGACATTCTTCCTAATGTTGAAATCACTTCTTATATTCACTGGAATCGAGGAATCCTTAGTATTACAAATCATACCACTTCGAATATGGGAGAATTCTCTTTATTGGTTGACATACCTTCTAATATGAAAGATTATGAGGAAATGGAAATACAATTTACATATCACAACGGAACAACTTGGATTAAAAGTTCAGGATGGATGTCGTTCTCAGGATCAGGAGGTATTAACTGGGGAAGTAAAAAAGATATAGCTCTAAGTTATACAAACAAAACTGCAGGAACATTTGTTGAATTTTCCGTTAACGTTCCAATAACTTGTTCCTATGCGACTCTATCAGTAGTACCAATTTTTGAAGAATTGGATGATTTTTTTTCAGCATTGTTTTGGTACCAAGAAGATAATGGTGGAAAACCTCAAGATGGTAAGGTTTCCATTACTAGGTCATTTCCAAACTATCTTACACCCAAATATTACTTTGTAACAGCAATGTATGCGGATAAATCCCAACAATCTGGTTTTAAAGAGGTTAATTGGATTTTATCACCCAATGGTACAAGTATTGGGCCTGAACCTACAAAGGATACTTCTACTATTCCAGGATACGATTTCACCTTAGGAATACTAGGTATATTATTCATTGGAGTCATCAGTTCCTTAAACAAGCGACGACGAAAGAAATTGAATTGCTTTAGCTAACAATTGGACATAATAAGACTGTATTTAGATCCATAATACAGTTTTACCTTTTTATTTTTTCTTTTAATTGTTATAAGTAGATTGATTTCGACGATTAGAAGTCTAAAATCTTCTTTTTCTTGTTAAAATAATACCTATTGGTATTAATATTAACAGGGAAGATCCAATGCTTGAACCAGTTGTTTCAGTATTTTTACTAGGGGGTGGTAAAGAGGTATTGTTATTAGTTTCTTGTGCTCCTTCTGTAAAAGTGATTTCTATTTCAGTTGATGGTCCTTGTCCTCTCTCGTCAGGCGCAATAGGTGTATTTTTAGAGATATAGCATGTAATGATATATGCTTCATCGATTGACGAACCAATAAATGAATCTGTAAATGTGTTTAATTCTTCATAATGCAATTTTTGTTGTACCTGCCATCCAGAAGAATCATGGACAGCTATAGAAATTCCAATTGCGTGCTGAGGGAACTTATTGATGACAATTGAGAAGTTATTTGGTGGAAATTCTACTTTATGTATTTGAAATGCGTAGTGACTAATTGATGTGGTATTATTGATTAATGGAAGTGTGCTAATAACTTCATAACTAGCTATCCGAGCATTAAAGCCTTCAAATCCAAAGAGGTTATTCTGGAAACCTAATTCATCTATGGTAAGTGCAGTAATCCAATTCATGAATAGTTCGTTAAATGTGATATTATGTCCTGCTTTTTGTAATACTGCCTCAATTCCTTGTGGACCATCTGCTGGTTCATGTATTAAATCACGTAAGATCTGAACTCCGTATTTTTCAGCAATATAGAAAGCAAATAGATATACACTTCCATAATCTCTGTCATTATTCCAGTATAACGGCGAATTTTCAGGATAAGGTAAATATGAAGCAACCTGGGGAACAAGGTTATCAAATGGGCCTAAATAACCTGCATGGTAAGTTGCATATTGGGCAAGCGCTTCCAATGTAAATGGAGGTTCGTCCCATTCATTATTGAACCAAATTAAATGATGAAATTCGTGCGCCATGGTAGGATATAACCAAAAATGATTATACATTCTGTAGTTGATGTAAAACATCTCACATTCATTAGATATATTATATTCTATCTCATTACCTTCGAAATAGTAGTTAGGACCATCATGAAATAAGATGAAAATCTTAGGATCACCATCAATATCACCCATGGTGCCATTTGGATGACCAGCTAAATTGATTATTCGAGGATAAATAATAGTATCGAACTCATGGCAAATTTCATCACTTTTTGCTTTGACAGAGGCTTCTCCTAAAATCGATATACATTGATCAACCATATAGAAATAGCACCAATCACCAATTCCAAGTAAGCTTGCATTTACCTGATGGTACCTGACGTTACGGTTTGTATCATAGTAATAAGCCCAAAAAGTACGTGTTTCATCCGAATCGATTGAAATTTTCAATTGTTTTTCTGTTTTTGAGAAATTTATTGTTAATGAGACGAGAAAAAAAGTAATCGCACATAAAGAAACAATCTGCCACCTTTTTGAGATCATAACAGGTCAATCCACAAGATAAATTGATCAAACACGAATTAAATCATATAGAAACACTTTTTGTCTATCTAATAAGGAAACTATTAATTATTATATTGCTATAGATCAGTGCAAATGATATTCCTACTTCTTAAAGGAAAAAAAGTGTTCTAATTATTAGAACAGAATGGATTGACTCAATGTACTTTTTTTCAAAATTTCTTTCTTATCTTATTCAACATATAAATATGGATTGTTTGAGTAGTTATTGTTAAAAATATGGACCATTTTTCTAGTCTAAGTTGAGATGTAAAATGTTACTAAGGTTAGTACATAATTCATTTTCGAGAAGCCAGAGAAAGAAAGAATGCTTGATTTCCCGACACTTGCAGAACAAACAATGTCTTTGTTGGAAAAAAATATTCCCTGATCAGCCAAAGTAACATTGAAAACAAGTGATTATTTTGATTAATCATGAAACTAAATGCCTGAATTGTGGAAAATGGTTTCCATTGGAATTAGATTCAGACTTGACCATTCCATTGAAATTTGAC
>JAEOTI010000579.1 GCA_016839955.1 Candidatus Hodarchaeota archaeon
CCACCCTCAGCTGGGCCAGCAATGACCAAAGGCCACTGCCACGACCAACCCCCATGCCAATATTTGTCCAACTGCGATAAATAAGTTGGTACAGAACGACGAGTAGGAAGATCCGTCCGAAGAGGGAGAACTGAGCTCGGAGGAAGGTCAAAGGTTTTGTCAATCTCTTTTTTTGTTAAAATATCAAATGATTGGTCAGAGTCAACTTGAGTTGTCATTATTATCACTCTTCAAGTTCAAGTTAGGATTCCTCATCTACGTTAAATACTCGAAATTAGTTTTCAGAAATATTTTATATATCAAAAAAAAGCAGATTCTAGTTTGTTCTTTATACAAGATTATGTTCTAATTTTTATTGTAAAAGGAGTCTGGGAGTGAAAAATTAATAAAGACATTTGTAGATAGAAAACATGAAGCTCATCCATGGGGTTGAAAATTTGAGTATTTTTGAAGATAATAGAATATCTATAAATGAATTGGAATTTACACTGAACTGGGAAGAAAAAAGACTAAAAGAAGTTTTTCCGTATGAACCAAATAATATAATCAGACCTGAGCTTTTTGGTAAAAAATCATCTAAGCTCGCAAAAATTGTAAGCTTGTTCTTTATTCTACTTCTTTCCACGATTAGTTTAGCATTTATCCCTCTTGAAACTCTAGATCTAATCTCTGAAGATATATTTCTAGATATTGTAGATCTTTTGGCCCTTGGAATAAGTTCTGTATATATATTCTTGTTTATATCTTGTATTTCTAATAGGTATAAGAAAATGAGGAATGAAGATCGTTCACATCCAGGATCAAAGATTACCAAGCTGTTGAAGAGTGTAAAAATCTCTGATTTTATCCCACTCATGGTTATAATCGGGTTCTCTCTTGTCTATAATAGCAAAACATCAACTACTGAAGGTACAATTTTTTCTGATCCCATTACTTATTTTATCAATTATTCTAAATCAATTAATACTGAAGCGGAATATATATCTGAAATTGGAGGTATAATTGTTACATTAACGGCTCTTTACGCCTTTATAGGTTTTTGTATTCTGATTATTTATGAGATCTGGATAAAATCACCTGATAAATTACATAATTATCTAAGCGAACTTCTCGAGAGTAAAATCACGATTAAAACAATAACTATCGGAGAGACGACAGCTTATAAACTTGAGAAGGAGGAAAGACGTTTGTTGCCAACGATTAAAAGTAGAAAAGAACCCAAAATCAAATGTACTATTGACAGTATCACACCGGATACAAATCTTCCAAAGCTTTGGAAGATTTTAAATCCGTACTATTTGTTACATTCTTATTTTGCGATATTTGGAGGTTTATTTTTCTCTTATATGGGTTTGAGCTTATTTGATAACCTAAAAAATAATCCTGAATTTAGATCAGTATCCTATGCTAGTTTATTTTGGCTCTTTGTATTGCTAATATCAATATGTTTCATTTTAGCAGCACTATATGCTGTTAAAAACTATGTAATCAATCCTATCTGGAATTACTACAGGATAAAACGATTATTAATACGAGAAATTGAAAAAAGAAAACAGTCTTTGTACTTAAAGTTAATGAGTAGAAAACCAAGCATTGTAGATATTTCAAAAATTCTTTTTTTGAATGACTGTCTAGAAAAGAAAAAACGAGTATCTATCCTTCCGATTGAAAAGCCTATATTGTCTTTGCTTTTACTGATTCCTCTTTTTAGTCAATTTTTCACAGCATTATCGTTGTTTTTCATTTAATGCATCAATTTTTGAATCACTATTATGAGGATACCAAGTAATTTTCAAATGGTTTCATTTATCCAGTCTTTCAAAAGAGCAAATTCATTGTCAATTTGGATTAATTCTCGTAAGAAATTCTGGAAATTCGGGAGTCGTTCAATATGGGGTATTTCATGCAATTTTTTAGGATTATTGGGAAATCCATAGGCATTAATATTCATATTATTTACCAGAGATCTCTTTAGTATCCAATCCTCAAGATATTTTGATATTCGAATCAGTTTTATTTCTTTGTCTTCTGTTCTTTCTAAAAATGTTAAATTTCCAGATTTTTTAACCACAGCATAATTCTCTAGATCTCTTGGTTGAGAACTTTCTGGATCTTCGTCTACAATACCAATTTTTCCGAATTTTTTTCGGAGTAATTTGAGAACTCGCCCTTTCCCTGATTGATGACGAATAATAGCAGGAGAAAAGCCCAGAGATTCAATGACATATCCATCTAAATAACACTCCACAACGATCAAGACTATCCCTACTCATAAAAAGATCTGATGTCAAAAAAAGGATCAATATCAAAATCAAGGATTTCTTTAATTTGTGCTTCTGACATCAACTTAAGCTTGGTTTGATAATCTTCAAAATAAGTTATGAAAACGTTTGTTGATTCTTTGGGAGCTTTTTCAAGAACAGAGGTGAGGAAATAGGGATTATGTGTTGCAATAAAATATTGATTTTTTTCATCTAATGCAATTTTTTCAGCAATATACTTAGTATAATAGGGGAATGCGTGTGCTTCAGGTTCTTGAAATACTAATGTTGCACCTTTATTGGAAGTAATGGCGAAAAGATAGAATATTACAGTTTTCAGGGTATCCGATGCTAAAATATAAGGATAAGCGATTATGATATCTTCTATTTGCTTTTGTATCTCAAAGATCTTTTGTTGAGGTTTAAAAACAAGATAAAATCCAAAACTCTTTACAAAATTCTTCATCATCTCCCTATTGGGTTTGTTGGAATAAACAACTGAAAATAAGTTATTTCCATAGGGGGGTGAAAGCGGTTTAGGGCTTTCAGCTGCAAAGCTATTCAGCTCCATATATTTGTAAAATTTGATCATTCGGAATTTTTCGAGTAGCCCTGATGAGAGTCCTCCACCTCTGTCTTCCCCTCCATGACCGATACTAACGTGAGCTCTTTTTTCTAAGTCTTCGAGACGAAAATGATCATATTCATAGTACAATCTTAGAGAAACGTCATCAAGTTTTATTAGGACTTGATCATCAGTTAAATCATCATAAAATAGATTAGATATACTTTGAAATCTAATGAATTCATTTAAGTTTGCTGTTCTATTGCCCCACCAACTTAATAATCCAAGAACCTCTAGTAAATTTGATTTTCCCGCATTAGATTCCCCAATAAATAGATTAATACGAGAAGTGTTGAAATTCACTTTCTTAATTGATTTAAAGTTCTCAATTGCAACATTTTTAATCATTAGTTTGATATTCTCCTGTTTTCACCAGACAACTGTAATTAAATCACTGATCAGATAATGAATTAAATTTTCTTTTATTTTTAATAGTTTCATTATTATCTTCGGTTTTGGAAGAAGGCCATAGATTCTCTTTGCTTGGATCAGGATCATTCTGAAAGTTTTGTCTAAGTTTTTTTAATGTCTTATTGTATCGAAAAAAAGGTTTATACAAAAGAGCTTGATCTGATCGTGGATCTTCTAATTCATATCCCCAGCTTATTGTTGCAGATAGAAATCCGAAAACTTCTGATTTTGTTTGATACTCTGTGTATTTGATTTCTAATTCCTCTTGGATTGGTTCATTTGAAGTAAGAAAATCTAAAATACTATTCCTATCTTTACTTACAATATGATAAAGGGAGTTAAACGACTTAAAAAATCTGAAACAATAGTAAAAGCTAGTATAAACTCTTTTTTCTTCTCTCCTCCATCTCCAAAACCTCCAACTTTTTGGTTTGACAGGTTGACATTTAGATAATTTATATGCTCGTGTTACGAGCATTTCTAGTAACTCCCAATTCTTATTTCGATAAGCAGCATCACAATCAGTTAAAATCTCTGAAATTGACTCGTGTAAACCAGGTTCTAATCCTCCATGACAAGTCCAACCTAAAGGCTTTTCATTTCTTGGAGTTTTATTATATTTTCTTTTCAATAAACGAAAGTACATTGTTCGAACATGCTGATACTTCCAATGTGCATATATTCTGGGGATTCCAGTAGTTCCAACTCCCAGAATCCATCCAAAGAATACAGGTATCAGAGGGAGGATTATATCTTCTAAACTCATAATTTTTCACCATTCGGTTCCTTATTGATGAAACATTTGATTTCACCTAGAACGGATTATATTTATGATAACCAATCCAATAATTACTCCTTCAATTATTAATATCACAAAAAGAATGAAGTGTAAATGTCTTAAGCCTTCTAAGATAGTACGACCTGTGAACGCATGAAACAACAAGTCAAATACAGTAAAATAAATGAAAATGGTTAAATCAGACTCAAAACTTTCTAATTTGTATAAATCACTGAGATTGTCAACTTCTGGTGTTTCTGGCTCTTCTAAATTCTCAACTTTATTAATTATTGAGGTAGTTAATCCGAATAAAAACAATGGAACGAGAACAGCTATGATACCTACACCAATTAAAATTGTTTCGGTCTTACCCATGTTTTATCCCCTTATCATCAAGTCCATTGATAACTCAAGTTCTTTTAAAGTTATAGACTTCGGAGCTTTGTTATAAGAACATTTTAATTCTAAAATATCGAAAAATTCGATCTGTGGACATTCATAAATTCTGGTTTTGATTAATTGTATTGGACTTGGTCAACAATTTATTACGAGCTAAGCCGTTTAAAAATACGGTACGTAGTCAAAATAAGATCTGATGGAAAAGATTCTCTTGTACCATGAATTAATTCATTACGAATCTTTCGGAATTGATGTAGGGAGCTCTGTTCACTATGGTTAATCACTTCTTTTCCATAAGCTAGATCAATAGCGTTGAGAAAGTCAATTTTATCATCACTTTGAACTAAAGATCGAATTTTGGTTTCAATTTCTTTATATAATTTAGGTACGAGAAAATAAGTTTCATATTGAGAAAGTTCCTCGCCTTGATCCAAAAGTGCAATTGTATCTTCAAAGGATGCTTCAGGATAACTCTCTAACATTGAATCGATTTTGTTAGGCATACTTTTTCCAAGAATGAAAACCTGAGAAACCTTGTCATAACTACCTAAATCGGGAAACTTTTCCACTAGACGAATAATCGCTGCTTCAACAAACTCTTTTTCAATATCAGTTAATTCACTAATTCTGGTTAATAATGTTTGAATGTCAGGGGTCAGCTCTTTAAGTTGTTGAAGGACAGATTGTTCAATTGCCTCTCGTTTCCGTTCAAGTTGAATTACTCTTTCAAATTCCTGAAATTCGTTCTGAATTTTGGTTGAGAGTTGGTTTATATTATTGACAAGCTGGCTCTTCTCGGTATTATGTGCCTCTGCAAGCCTTCTAGTTTCATTATTCTGGTAAATTCGATCCCAAAAATCTTTAAATTCAGTTTGTAACTCTTGAACTTCATTAAGAAGGACAGAGATCGATTCGAGAGTGAGTTTTTCCGTTTTGTATTGATTTAAGAATGTTTCATAAGAGCTAGAATAGGCTATCAACTCTCGTTTTAAAACCACTTTATACATATCTGGCAATTGAAATTCTCTTTCAAAAGCATACAGATCTTGTTGCAAATCCTTGTAGGTCTTTTGAAATTTCTCTGGTAAATCATTTACAGAAAACATACTCCTGCAACGACTTATCTCTTCATTGATTTCCTTCCAGTTAAAATCGATGGCGTCATCCCATGACATTTCAGTGACTAATTGATTTTTAAGCAAAGTTAATTCATCAATGAAGTTGGGAAGAGTGTCAATAAACTCCTCTATTAAACCATAGATGAGGGGATCAGATGAAATTTTTTCTGCTAGTTTCCAATGATCTAAATGCTCAACAATCTGATTAGCTATTTGGCGTAATTGCTCTTCGGTTTCAACAGTAATTTCAAGTAAGCGCATTTGGCCAATCTGACGCACAGTATGACTTAATGCTTCAAACTCAAATTGAAACCGAAATGGAAATTTGATCCATCCCCCCTGATAATGATCAGAAGCATACCAGAAAATTCCTACCCTGCAATATGGTGAGTTTACTTGAAAAAAACTCTCCCATTGCTGTCCTCCTAATCTACTTACGTTATTACTCTGTATTCGTATTCTCATGTTCAACTACCCTTCTTTTATTCCCAATCCTAATATTCCCAAACAGTAAATCTGATTCATTTAAAGCTAATTATGACATCAATTAAAGGACAGAGATGTGTTTTAGTATTTTTCATTGTGAATCCTTTACTATCTTCGGAATTATCAAAGATACCCTACCAGCGGGAACGACGTCCAGAACTTCTTCCCGTCTCGGGTTTTGGAGGTTGCCATTCGCCTGGGAAATCCTTATGAATAAGAAACGCAACAAAAACATGTCGTCCATCAGATCGTAACCCCTCTGAGCAATTAATGATCTCAAATCCATCTTCCAATGCCTTATTAACATTCTCAACGAAATGCATTCCATTAGATTGTTCAATAATAATAAATTTCATGATTTTCACCACGATATTAGCTCATTAATATCAATTTAAACATTCTGCAGTATTTTTCATTAATTGTAACCAAAACCTTGTTTTCAAGTATGAAGTTTTCCCTCATTGAAACAACAATGAAAGAAACCTTATTCCTAGCAGGATTGAGTGGAACCTCTAGCTAGAGTGATGATTTCAGTATCATCGATATAGAATGAAATGCTTGGATGATCCATGACCTCATGGAAAATATCAGCAGTTGAATGGAAATAAAGTATCGAAGGGGAAGAATCGGTATTATGAACCTTAATCTTTCCTTGCGTATGCCAATGAATCACCTTTTTGATAGCATCAAGCTGATCTTCTAATTGGGTCTGGATCTGCTCAAAGGAATCAGAACCATCAACCCAGTTATGAAAACAAAGATAAAACTCATAATAAACCCGGAAAAGACGAGAAAGATTCTGACCCGAGATATATTCCTCAAATAACCGCTCTTTTTGTTGTGGATCATTAGCGGGTACATAATCAACCCAATCACAAGAACCATTGGGAAAACATTTTCTCCGCATAATAACTTCAGTTGCAAAACAAGATACACTTTTCTGTGGGGGATCAGAGAACAAAGGAGTATCCTGAGAAAAGGTAGAGAAGTCTACTGCTAAACGATCTGCTTCATACCGAGGGCCAGGATCTTCATGATCGACCAAAAGAGGATTCAACTCAAATTCCTCAATAATGTCATCATCAACGTGGAGAGGAACTTTTTCATCGTCATCCTGCTGAACGGAAGAAATTGGTTCAGCATTGACATAATTGACACTTGTTTCAGCTCCCCCCTGTTCTCGGACCTTCCCCGTACGAATATCTTCATCCATTAACTGTTGGAAATAACCAAAAGCAGCAAGATGTTCATGAATTCCATAAACACAAGCAGCGCAAATAAAAATCTGTTGACGATAAAAAGGAAGATGAATAGGCAGACAAGGGCCTTGTTTATTACATAGTGAGCATTTAGTATAATGAATAAAGGTAGAAAAATCTGCAATGTATTCATCAAACTCTCGATCAGATGGGTTATCAACAATACCAGGACGACGGGAAGGTTCATCATCATCAGAGTAATACCGAGGCAACAGAATCACCCACTTCAGTAAATACACTTTAGATATACCACAGTAGTTTTTTTTAACCCCAGTTTTTGAATAGAGTTTTTGAGTATAAAAGTGACAGAGGGAATCTAGAGTATATTCCATCATTCAAACATAACGGCAACTAACCAGAAGTGGAATATAGATCGGAAACGATCGGAAAAGTGCCAAACAAGCACAAGGTTAGTATGAAGAGAACCTCTCTTTAGCCACCCCCCTACTAGATGGCGGTAGGTGATTAACAACACATATCAAACCCTCGAAAGAAAGAGGAGAGGATATATGGTAGCA
>JAEOTI010000580.1 GCA_016839955.1 Candidatus Hodarchaeota archaeon
CAAGACCAATTCGGGATGCTTTTGGTGATGATGTTATGGAAGACCCGGGGAGTTGGGCAAAGAAATCTGTAGACCAATTTGGGGCTGATGCAGTTACTATTCACGTTATTAGTACTGATCCTTACATAAAAGATACACGACCACGAGATGCAGCAAAGACTGTTGAAGAAGTCTTACAAGCTGTTAAGGTTCCTCTTGTAATTGGTGGATCAGGCAATGCGGATAAAGATCCTGAAGTTCTTGCAGCATGTGCAGAGGCAGCAAGTGGAGAGCGTTGCCTTTTAGCAAGTGCCAACCTTAATTATGGGGATAAAGGGAACAAATTGATTATTGATGCTGCTTTAACCCATAACCACAATGTTCTTGCTTTTACTGCGATGGACATCAATAATCAGAAGCAGATAAATAGAAAATTGCTTGATGGTGGTCTTCCACATAACCGCATAGCCATGGATCCAACAACAGCATCGTTAGGCTATGGAACAGAATATAGTTTTAGCATTTATGAAAGACTTCGAATCGCAGGACTGAGCGGGGATAGACTCTTAGCATTTCCAATGAGTTCTGGCACTACGAACGCCTGGGGAGCTAGAGAAGCCCACCGAAGCGAGAAGAAAGAACCTCATCTCGGTCCTAGAGATCTTAGGGGTCCTCTTTGGGAAGCTACTACTGCGTTTAATTTATCACTAGTTGGAGCAGATCTCTTTATGATGCTCCATCCATTGAGTGTTAAAATATTTCGGGAAATGGTTGACTGTCTAATTCCAAGCTCGACTGGTACCCCTCCTTACAATTACAATGATTGGGTTACAAGTTAGTTTTTGTGGATGTGATCATTTTGTCTCCAAAAATTGAACCATTAGAGATTCAGAAGTTACTGCCTAGGACGAATTGCGAAAAATGTGGAGAAAAAACCTGTCTTAGCTTTGCTATGAAAGTTCGTGCAAAGGATATTGAACTAGAGGCTTGTACTCCACTCATTGAAGAAGAACAATGGATAAATAATTACACAAAATTAAAAGAGTTGTTGGCACCCCCAATATCCCTTGTTAAAATTGGAATTGGCGAGAACGAAGTTTTAGTTGGAGGAGAGGAAGTCCTTCATCGTCATGAACTAAGTTATTACTACCCAACTGCACTAGCAATCACAGCACACGACTCATTATCAGAAGAAGAATTATCACAAAGAATTCAATATATCAACGATCTAAGGTTCGAAAAAATTGGAATTCAAATTCCTCTTGATCTTATTTGCTTACAATGTACTTCAAACGACCCTATTAAATTTCAAAAAGCTGTAGAAATTGTTCGTAAAATCTCTAAGTATCCGTTAATATTAGCTTCTTTTGATCCCAAAATTATAGCCAGTGCCTTAGAAATAGAAGGTAAGAATCGTCCACTCATTTATGCCGCCACAAAGGAAAATTGGCAAGAAATGATTCAGCTCGCATTTTCACACGATTGTCCTCTAGTGATTTCTGCCCCAGGCGACATTGATGAATTGATGACGTTATCAAACACATTCAAGGATACAGGAGTGGATCTTGTCCTTGATCCAGGATCTTACACAACTTTAGGGAATATGGGTGACACCTTTCGAAATTTCGTTAGACTTAGAGAAACTGCTTTAGCAGACAATAAACTAGCTGGATGGCCGATTTTGGGAGTCCCTGCAGCTGTAAAGCTAGAGGCAAAGATGGATTCTAATGAAACTGCGATGAAAGAATCACTCTCAGCTTCAATGATGATTTCAAGATATGCTGATATTCTAATCCTGAATTCAACTCAATATTGGGCATTAATGCCAATTCTAACGTTGAGAATGAGTATCTATCAAGATCCAAGAATTCATCCAGCTGTTGACCCTGGAGTTATTCCTTTAGGAAAAGTGGATGAAAACTCACCAGTTTGTATGACGACTAATTTTTCACTGACATATTTTACCGTAAAAGCAGATATTGAAGCTACTAAGATTCCAACATGGTTGTTAGTGGTAGATACTGGTGCTCTTGGAGTTGAAGCTGCCGCATCCGGTGGTCAATTGAATACAGATATTATCAAAGAGGCAATGGAGAAATTTAAACTCGAAGACAAAGTCAACCATAAGAAAATCATTTTCCCGGGTCTTGCTGCACGTTTTTCAGGTGAATTAGAAGACGCTACTGGTTGGGAAGTTACAGTTGGACCAAAAGATTCTGCTGATATCAAAAAAATCCTAATTTCTTAGTCCCTTTTATTTTACAGGGACTCATCATCCTTTTTTTTCTTGGGTTCGAGTTCCATGACAAATAAAATGAAGCTTATTGCCTTTGATCTCGATAATACACTTGTTGATTTTATCCGTTTCAAAACTATTGCGTCTTATGAGGCAGTAAAGGCAATGATTGATGCAGGATTACCACTTGATCAAGATGAAGGCTTCAACTATTTAATGAGAACATATTGGGATGTTGGTATTGAATCTGATGAAGTTCTAGAGGAATTCTTCTTACGAGCTGGTGTTGATAATAACCCAAAAATCCTTGCTGCAGGTATTAGACAATATCAAAAAATCAGATCAGCATTTATGAACCCTTATCCTCGAACTATTCCCACTTTATTAGAATTAATAAGGCGTGGTTTTAAATTAGCCATCCTAACAGATGCACCTCGTCTTAAAGCTTGGAAACGCCTTGCAGAGATGCGTTTGATTGAATTTTTCGATCTAGTACTAACTAGTGAAGATGTTGATGAACCCAAACCTTCACCCAAACCATTCCTCACATTACTTCAGAAGGCCAATGTTGAACCATCTCAAGCAGCAATGGTAGGAGATGGACCAGAAAAAGATGTACAAGGTGCCCAAGGTGTTGGAATGATTGGTATTCTTGCTCGTTATGGCACTGAATCGAAATTCAAACACCAGCTAGAACATATAAAACCAGATTATAGCATTCATCAAATAAGCGAATTAATTGAATTGCCGATTTTCAAAGCAAAGCACCTATAATGACTCTTTGAAAAATTCATCCGATACACTATTCTAAATATACTATTAAGATTAATATCAAGATAATAACTCTAAATCCTGCATTGGATGCGAAAAAAGGATTGAACACGGTAGAATTTTTCAAAATGAATATTGTTGAACCATTGGAAGCTAATATATATAATCTCCGAACAGTCCAATCTCTCTTAGAGAATTTAATTACAGATTTACCTGAAATCCGAGAGGATTTAGTAGAACATGTAGGTAGTCTTGCGCGTACATTTTATCATACAAATACGGTTCATTACCTACGTCAAAGTCCTTTAAGCTCACAGCATTTTCAAAAGCAGCTCGATAGAGCTTATTGGCGAGGTGTAAGTGAACGTCTTCAACTGATTCCACAAATTGAAAAATCACTAAAACTTTGTCAGCAATACAGCGAGCAGGAAGAACATTTAAGGCACTATAGAGCTGTCTTAGAAGAAGGACTACAAGATAAAGACGAAATGATTAAGATTCAATCAACATTTCATCGTTTGAAATCACCACAAATCTTAGAACGTCTAAAAAATCTTGAAGAAGCATTAACTATTTCGAATATGCTAGTAGTAAACACTACAGTTCGATGCCGCTTACTACATATAGAATACATAACTCCATTACTTGAAACTCTACTCCTAGAGGTAGATGGAATTCAAAAATTGCTAGATATGCTTACATACCCTCAGGACCAAAGAATGCACACAAAAGAATTATCAGAATTAGCTCGTACCGCTGATGTACTTTCTTGGGGATTACAAGACTTTGATTTAGATGATCATCTTGAACATGCGAAAGAAGAGTTTTCTTCTTTCTCTAAGGATTTTAATTCTTTAGAAACACACTTTAACCAAATTATGAGCCAATCACAAGTCATTTTTTCATCCATTGAAAATCAAAACGCTGATTATTTTACAAAAGAATCACACCAAGCTCGTTCAAATCAGATAACAGAGGAAAAATGAAAAAACTTTTTTGTAGAATTTGACTGATTGCCCGAAGGATTTTTTTTGATCCTAAGTTTTTGCTGGTCACTGGAGAATTAGAAATTTCCATTATGAATAATAATTAAAGATTGATTCCTGATGAATCTAACGCTCATTGGATTGATCTAGTTCAAAATTTGTTATTTTAAAAGAAGATGATTTCATTTGTATGGATGGAATGGTAAATTTATCAGAGTTACATTACCAAGGGGAAGGATCTCAAAAGAAGAAATTCATGAAGACGTTCTCCATCAATATTTGGGTGGTATAGGACTTGCTACCAAGTTTGTTTTTGATGAGAACACTCCAGGAATTGACGCATTGGATCCACGAAATACTTTAGTTTATGCTGTAGGACCTTTTGCTAGTTCTGCTGTCCCTACTTCTGGGAAATTCGCTGTAGCTGCAAAATCTCCATTAACTGGTTTTATTGGATATGGTGTAGCTTCCGGATTATTTGGTCCATCACTTAGAAATGCAGGATATGATGCTATAGTTATTCAGGGAAGAGCAAGAGGACCTATATACTTATTTATTGATGATGATGAGGTTCGGCTTAAATCAGCAATCAAGTTCAAAGATTTAGATGCAATTAAGGTTGAAGAAACAATTCGTGACGAATTAAATGATCCAACGATACAAGTAGCTTCAATAGGCCCTGCAGGTGAACGAATGGTTCGTTTCGCTTGTATAACCCATGAAAGTACACGTCAAGTAGGACGTTGTGGTCTTGGAGCAGTTATGGGATCTAAAAACATTAAAGCTGTCGCAATACGAGGAACTAATCCAGTTACTTTAGCGAATCCAGAAGCAGCTCTAATAAAATTCAAAGAATTATACAAGAAATGTCAATCTGATGCTACTCTCAAGTACCGAGACCTTGGAACCCCTCAGAATGTACTAGTGTTTAATGAAAGGGGTGTTCTACCAACTCGTAATTTTCAACAAGGAACGTTTGAGCATGCTGAACTTGTTTCAGGAGAGCGGTTAAAAACGGAATTACGAAAAGGAACAGGTGCTTGTGGAGGTTGTGCAATAGGTTGTGATCATATCGTACAAGTAAAGAATGGCATTTACGCAGGGACTAAAACAGGACTAGACTATGAATCACTTTTTGCATTAGGACCATGTTGTGGTGTTGATGACATTTCTGCAGTGATCAAAGCAGCAGATCTTTGTGACCGAATTGGTATTGATACTATATCAGCGGGGGTAGTTATTGCATTTGCAATGGAGGCTTCTGAAAAAGGGTTACTAGATGAACATTTAGACGAAGATTTAACGGATTTACGATTTGGTGATTGGTCTGCAGTTGTGAAGTTAGTTGAGAGAATTGGATATCGTCAAGGAATCGGAGATCTTTTAGCAGAAGGAACAAAAATTGCAGCAGCAAAGATTGGAAAAGGATCAGAACACTTTGCAATGCATGTTAAGGGATTAGAACTTCCTGGGTACATTTTACGTGGTTTAAAATCTGCAGCTTTGGGATTTTCTGTTTCAACAAGAGGTGGTTGTCATTTACGTAATGCTGCATATGGGTTTGACATGAAAGGACTGCAACTTGAAGATAACGAAAGAGGTCAAAAAATTGTTGAAAATGAAAACTTATACTCAGTAATTGATTCTTTGATTCTTTGCAAATTTATTCGCAGTGCAGTTTCAGATGAAGATATCCTAGAGTTGCTTAAATGCGTGAATGGAATTGAAATACCTCAAGAGTCCCTTTATATTATCGGTGAACGAATAACTACTTTACAAAAGGTCTTTAATATCCGGGAAGGAGCTTCTCGCAAACATGATTACCCACCACCAAGAGTTCTTAGTGAACCACTACCCAATGGACCTCATAAAGGACAGTTTATTCCTTTAGAAGTTTACGATCTGATGTTAGACGCTTATTATCTGGCTAGGGGATGGAACAAGGAAGGAATTCCTTCAATTTCGAAACTTAAAGAATTAGGGTTAGGAGGGACTCTATCATGAATTCGTCGATTAATAGTAAAAGTAATCAATCTTCAACAATCAAAGAAAATCCCAGTGGTAAAGCAGTAATTGTCTGTGATGTAACAAAATGCACTGCTTGTCATTTATGTGAAGATATATGTAGTATTACTAAGTACAATCAAATATATCCTTTTCTAGCAAGAATAAAGGCAGAAAAAAATGTAATCGAATTCCCTATTGCAATTACATGTCGGCAATGTAAAAATGCTCCTTGCATTACAATCTGTCCTACTGAAGCACTAACGATGGCTGAAGTACTTATTTGTGACGCTGAAAAATGCGTACTATGTGGTTGGTGTATCGAAGCTTGTCCTTTCGGAGCTTTGAATACAGATCTTGATTTAAAGATCGTAGTTGCCTGTGATCTTTGTCCTGATAAACGAATTGATAATTTAGCGCCTTGCGTAGCATTTTGCCCTCGAGAAGCTCTTATAGAACAAACTTGGGAAGAGATTCAAGAAAAGGGAGAGAAATATCTCAAAGATCATTTACTTATTATAGAAGAGTGAAATAGAATGGGAATTGAAGAGGTTGAAATTCAAAGAATTCTTGAGGAATTAAATGCTCCACAATTGTTTAAAGACATAGTCTTATCTATAGATGATCCTATCTGTGTAAGAAGTCAGGGATGCAAACTTTGTGTGGATAAATGCCCAACAAAAGCACTCTATATGGGAAACAAGGTTGAATTGATCTCTGGTTTGTGTAATGGCTGTGGAGGTTGTGTTCGTGTTTGTATGGTTCCCGGCTGTATGACTTTAACTAGAACTAGAATAGACACGAATCGAATCGAGAAATTTTCAACACCTAATCAAATCCAGAAAATAGACAATGCTAGGAACGCGTTGAAAAGACAAACTCTGATTTCTCGTTTGAATAACTCTAAATCTACATAATTTTTCCTTTCTTTTCTCATTACTGTTTTTTATCTATTTTACTCTGGATGGAAGGATATTCATGGAACTAGGATTAAAAGGCAAAGTTGCAATTGTAACTGCTTCAAGTAAAGGTTTGGGTAAAGCTATTGCGCACAAACTTGCATTTGAAGGCGCAAAAGTAGTTATTTGTGCAAGAAATGTAGATACTCTAAATTCAACAAAAAATGAAATTGAAAAAGAAGGAGGAATTGTACATGCCGTGCCTATTGACCTTACTAAGAGTCAACATATCACTAAACTAATAACTGAGACTGTAAATACATTCGGAAAAATTGATATTCTCGTTACAAATAGTGGGGGTCCTCCTTCGGGAGATTTTCTTGATTTTTCACTTGAAGATTGGATAGAAGCTATAAAACTAATCCTATTAAGCGCCATTAATCTATGTAAAGAAGTAATCCCTATTATGAAGACGAAAGGGGGGAAAATTGTTCTTCTTACGAGTGTTGCTGTGAAACAACCCATTGATGGTCTAATTTTATCAAACGTTACGCGTGGAGGTGTAGCTGGGCTTGCTAAAAGCTTAGCGAACGAATTTGGGAAATATAATATTTTAGTGAATATGGTTTTACCAGGATATACCTATACAGAACGTGTAAGAAAACTAACGGATGTCTTAGCTAAGAAAAGAGAAGTAACTGCGCAAGAAATAATCCAAGAATGGGAAAGTCAAGGAGTTATTGGTCGGATAGCGTCTCCAGAGGAAATTGCAGATGTTGTAATTTTTTTAACCTCAGATCGGGCAAATTATCTCACAGGGACATCAATCCAAGTAGACGGAGGATATTCCAAGTCACTTCTTTAAGTTAAATGAAGATTCAATTGATAGTTAGAAGATTCTTCACAAAAGTCTCAGGATTAAACTGCTTTAGATCTTTGTACTCCTGTCCTGTGCCTATATAACATATGGGTTTGCCTTGTGTTACATGTGTTATTGAAATTGCAGCACCACCACGAGCGTCTGCATCCATCTTTGATAGTATTACACCATCAATTCCAACCTTCTCATTAAAATTTCGAGCTTGTTCTACTGCAGCGTTCCCTGCTAAGGCATCAACAACTAAGATTGTAATATCTGGCGATGTAACGCGCTTGATTTTTTCCATTTCTCGTAATAAATCAAAATTCCCTTCCATTCTTCCAGCAGTATCAATTAGTACCAAATGTGCATGTCGAGCTTTTGCATGAGCAATAGCATCAAATGCAACTGCTGCTGGGTCTGATTTGTATTGACCTTGAATTATAGAAACTTTGAGTCGATCCGCGTGTATTTTTATCTGCTCCTGGGCTCCAGATCGAAAAGTGTCTCCTGCTGCAATAATAGGACGAATTTTTGCTTTTTTAACAGCATAAGCAACTTTAGCAATAGTAGTAGTTTTCCCTGTCCCATTTACTCCAACGAACAGAATCACAAGGGGATCTGGAACATTTTCTTTTTTCATACGATTTTTTAATATTTCAAGAATGTCAATCTGATTTTTAGGCGTTAATTGATGGGTTAACGCACGTTTTAGCGCAACTTGAAGCAATTTGACTTTGTTAGAGAAGCGTTTTGAACGCTGACCAAGCATTAATTTCCCTACGTTTTGACAAATTTCTTCAGCAACTTCTGCAGCAGTATCATTCCTTAATAAGAGAAGGCGAATCTCTTCTAGAGGTTTTACTAGGTTTTTTTCATTTAACTCTTCTGTAGTAATTCGTTCAAAAAACCCGTGAAATCCTTTCTTAAGGCTTTGAGACATCCTTCAATACCTTCCAACCTAAAAAAATGAATTATCTTTATTTTAAAGGTTTTTTTGTCTCAGTCCTTGCAATTGTTTCGATCTCTTGGTTAATCTTAGCAAGTTGTTCTAATTTTTCTGATAATTGCTGATCTAATTGTGTTATTGTGGACTGAAGAGTTTCACTATGCTTCCCAGCCCTTTTTAATGCTTCAGAAAGTGGAAATGACTTGTATAAGCCTGATCCTATCGATACAAGTACTTCTTTAGTTTGAGGGATTTCTGCTTTTGCTTGAAATCCACCACCCAATGGAATTAAGACAGAAGAAGAAGTCTCTCCTCGTTTTTTAAGCTCTTGTAAGCTTTCTTCAGCAGCTTGAAGTGAATTTATGGAGCGTTGCATCAGATAAAGTTGTTGTTGGATATATTCTGATTCCTTTCGTAATTCATCCGCTTTTATCACCAAGTATTGCGCCTCTTCTCGTGGATCATCTGATTTGGTCACAATAGTCTCACCTGGTAGGTAAAGTTAGTTTTGTTGCATCATCACTTGATAAATAACTTACAATCGGATCTTTTAGTTCAACCTCAGGATTTGTAGGATCAATTTCTGTAATTTTACTGAAGCTGATATTTCGCATCTTGATTCTATGACGCGATCCTAATTCTCTAAGAATATGTTCTTTGGCATGTTCTTGTTGGACAGCCCGTACTTCTTTCTTGAAGAGAATAATTTTTCCTTTTTCCCGATATGAACCCTCAACTAAGAAGACTTTTACTTTAAGTTCGTTAGATCCTTCATTTGCTGTAGATTTCTTTCGGGTTGTCCTTTTTTTACTCATCTTTCCACCCTCTAATTAACTCAATTTCTCTTAATTCGAGATTATTCTAAAAGAATTAGGTTGACTCAAAGAGTGTTTCACTAATTCTCATAATTTCTAATCCAGTTGTTTCCTCCCCACATAATGCTCCATGACGATTTGCGATAATTCCTGCCGAAATAAATGTTTGACCACGGTTTAGGGTACCGATTTTTGCTTTTTTAACCTTCAGAAGCTCACCTATCTTTGCTACTTCCTCATCAGTGGCTTCAGGTGAAACAAGACAGCCTATATTTGTACTAACGGTAAGACTGCCAACGAGATCTGAAAATCCGAAACGATAGCTTTCAATAGGGATATTTAATACACTTTCAACTATCTCTTTTGATTGGTTATCGAGTAGGGGTGCACATACTGCTGCATGATCATTAACAATTATTATATTCCCCAATGCGAAAAATCTATTCGTTAGATGTTGAACTTCAAGTCCCGTAGTATCTGCAAGGTACTTTACGTCATCCTTACTAGCTAAAGAGGATAATAAGATCCCATTTGAATTTGCAACCCCTAAAACACCTATTATTCGCGAGAATGTAGTAATTTCAAATAATTCAACTTTTAAATTAACTTTTAATTTATCTAAAAAGTGTTCTGGGAGACCTGAAGGAACCAACGCAAAAGTATTAGTTACTAAGATAAATACTCCGATATTCGGATTGTTTTGGATATTCTGAAGCTCAATAGACATCATTCGTCGCCTATTTACTAAGAATGAAAATAGAAATAGTAAAATTATGCAAGATAGACTTCTGCGACATCTTCTTCTGTTTTAACACAACGAATACGTATACGACGAGGTGGTTTTTTAATTCCTCGAGACCATAACGCTTCATTTAACTTTGAATCCAGAGATACGGTCTCAACTTTCAAGTGTTTAGAAACAAATTCCCTAACAAGACGTACAGCATTGTTTGTACGCTTATTTATAGGAATGCCCCTTGTATAGATTAGTTTGCCTAATGGTACGGTATAAATTCGTTCCTCAAGCACTTCTTCGTCAAATTCTGACATTATACTCTCAATCCTTATTTAAGGAACTATCGTTGAAGCCGACTTGTACGCCATTGACGACGCTTAGGATGTGTTCTTACTCTTCCGCGGGTTCGGACAATAACCCAGGTGGGAACTGTACGATTTTGTCTCTTAGCTTTGCCAAGGCGGGTCTTTTTTGCAGTAGGTTTTGAACGTGCCATGATCTAGACCTCAAGATGCAGTTACAGATGGTCCCATGGTAGTTTTGAAGGAAACTTTCTTTATCTGTTGTTGTCCTTTCTCAAGTTTTCCAATTAAACTTTGAAGAATGACGTTAGCGTTTTCAACAAGCTCATCATCAGTTCTTGATACTTTTCCAACAGGCACACAGACAACAGGTTGTGTTTTAACACGAAGAATAATGGTCCGACGGTAATTCGCCACAAGTTGTTCTAAATCTTGGTAAGTTGGAGGTACAGGTTTAGGCATCTTAGCTCTAGGTCCTAAGATCTTCCCTAAATACCGTCCTATTAAAGGCATAAAAGGAGCCATAGCAACGAAAAAATCAAATTGAACTGCGAGTTTTTTGGCATCTTTTGGATTCTTACCGAATGATTCAAGCTCTTCTCGACCAATAACTCTTAAACCAAGAGAAGCAGCTCTCGTAGCTAAATCTCCATCGCAAAATACAGCCACTTTGACGTTTTCACGGAGTTCATGGGGTAATCTAATCTCAAAGTTAAATCTATTTGATGGATTCTTCAAATCGATATTTCGGAGACCTACAGAGAGTTCCATTGTCTCTGTAAATTTCCTATTCCTTTCAGCACCCAGTTCTCTTGCTTTAAAGATAGCTTGTTGAATTTGAGTCGGTGAGACGCTCATTTTCGCTGCAAACTCCGATTGAAAATTTTTACGAAGAGTAAAGTCAGTTTTGTAAATTAAAGAAGCTCCCTACTCTATTTGGAGAATTCTTTTGTTCACCTTTTATCCTCTACTTTTCAATTATATAGCATTGAATTTAAGAATAAATTTAGGTTATAACAAATAAGTCAAATGATTCATTTGCTTTCAAAGGAATAGTTCAATTCGTTCAGGGTGTAACCCAACACCCTCTATTCCCTCAGCAAAAGCGTTGGGAACTACTTTTCTCATAATATTGTAAGCTCCGTTGACATCCGCATTGATTAGTGTACCATTGAATGATTTGAATAATCCTCTCTTAATGCGTTTGCCTAGGTACTTAGCGTGCTGTTGGATAGGTTCGTTATCGAGGAAGGAACATTTTGAGGTGTAGCCTTCATCTGTTATAATGAAATGAATTCCATGGTCCTCACACTTGTACTTTAACTGTTTTATTGCCATATAGAAAGGGATATTTACGAAATGCTGATTATTCCTCTTCCCGATGTTGATGGTTTGCTTCCATTTTTTGTTGTAGCCGACTACCAACGTGTCAATGTTGTTTTTGAGACACCAATTAATCACATAGCGACTCGCTTTATGCAACCGATCTTTTATTTGTTTTTTTCGTTTTAAGAACAATTGTTGTTGCTTTTTACTATTCTTAACTCCGATTTTATCATAAATGCTTTGCAGACGACTCTTACGTTTGTTAAAATTTTGATTTAAAGCTTTAATACTCTTACCATTAATAACAATTGGTGGAGCACCAATGTTATTTACCATAGTTATAAGATTGTTGAGCCCTAAATCTATACTTACAATTCTGTTCTGTTGGGACTGTGATGGTGGATTATCTTTCTCGTAAAGGATTTCTAGTAAGTAACCGACTCCTTGGGGAAGAATCCGCGCTCCTTTAAGTTTGTGGTGAATTCTTGTTTTGATGTTCAGAATAGCTTTGGGGAGGTAAAGAACCCCATTTTTGAGTCGTACCTGTTGATTCGTGAAAAGTAGGAGAAATTCACCATTCTTTTTCCGATATTTTGGAAGCTGTGGTCTCCCAAGATACTTTGCAGGGTGTTTTTTCCAGTCCTTGAGACTTCTGAAAAAAGAGAGCCAGTTTTTGTCGAGTAGGCGCAGGATTTGTTGCGCGGTTTGAGCAGGTAAGCTCTTATAGTTTTTTGATTGCCGGACATCCTTAAGAAGCCAGTTCAAGGTATTATAACGTAGCCACTCCCCAGTCTTAAAGAACCATTGTCGAATAATGTAATTGGTTTCGTTGTAGAGGCTTTTGGAAGAATGAGTTAATGCATGTAATGTTGGAGTCGATCCTAGCCAGATTTGTTCTGTTCAACAACTCACTGCCATTCTTTTTTCTCTCAGATTTGAGTAGGATAGTCGTCCTTAAATAGTTTGAAGAGACTACCTTGAAAATTTACCATGAATTGTTTGATCCTATCATTTGATAACCTTTGAAACAAATGATTCAATAAGTTATTACATATTTGCTTCTTGCATAATGAGTCGATTTGAGGAAATAAAATTGTCAAAGGAAAAAAAAACCAGTAGGAAAGGTCGGAAAAAGAAAGTCTATTGTAAAAAGTGTGGTTTTGGAGAAACTGTAGCTGATTTTGGAGTCCCTAAAAAAACTTGGAATCTAGTTTCCCCCATGCCTGATAAAAATGGAAATGTTACCTTGACGGTAATGGGATCTTTCACCTGCCCTCAATGTGGAAAATCGCTCACAACATCTGTTAAAAAAATAAAAGGTGATGAGTTTGGGGGCGGAAAAAGCAAAAAAGAATTATTATTAGAAGTAGTATCAAACCAAACAGAGCCTGCCTCGCTTGAAACGCTCGCAGGTCAAATTAGATTGAGCGAGGGTTCTATTGAGAAAGCTATTAACTTATTGATCAAAAAAGGAGATATTACAGGAAAAATCGATAATGGGACATACTTCCCTTAAACCCTTTAAACCTGAGATTTTCTCTTATTTCATGAATTCTCGCATAACCATGGTTGCGTAGGAGCCTGCAGGAAGAAAAAAATGAAATTGGGCTCTCTGATTTTTCTCTATTGAAAAAGTCAAATGTTCAGGATTAACTAATGCTATACGACGAGAACCTTTTAATTTTATCTGATTTGGGATCATTCCAGTGTTTTTAATGTTGAAATTGTCCTCTTTCAAGATTTTAGAGGCTGAATCAATAACTTCTGGAGAAAAGGAATGTATATTTGTCTTATACCCGAATAGGGGAATCTGTAAATCAACTAATTTTTCATCTGTTTTATCCAAGAGATCACTTAATATCCTATTGAATATAAAACTTTGATAAGCATGTGTAAAAAGTCGTGTTATTAGCTTAGGCAAAGATTGAATTGCTCTCCAATGATCTTTTGGATTTTTTATCATGTTTTGGGCGAGAATCCGTTCGTATTCATAATGATAAGGTAAATTTTTTTGAAAATCTTTCAAGTCTCCAGTATCTGTTAAATTTTTTCTGATGATTTGTATCCTTTCGTCCTCATAATCGGTTGTAAATGTTAAATAAAGCTTAATAGCTTTTTTTGGGTTATTTTCTAACAAAGCTTGACCAATTAGATGAGAAATTGGCCTTTTTCTTCCAAACCGTTGCAACCCATAATAATTGGGGACTCCTCCAATCTCCGTAGTCTCTGAAAAAATATCTTGGAGTCTTGAATTAATTTCTTGAGGGGGGAGATCAAGCTCTGATACAGAAATCTGAAAATCATTTCCTCTTAAATCCCCAGTTTTTAAACCGAATATTGCACGAACTGGATTCAGAATAATAATTCTATCTAATGAAATTGAACCTAATTTCTCTGGAGAGACATCCCAAACAGAAACTCGTTGGTATGTAATAGCCTGAGAATCTTTTAGCCCCGCATACCCAAAAGAAGAAGCAGGTTGATTAACTGCCTTAGTAATTTTAGAAAGGGCAGAGGGGGTGTCCATGTTGGTTTTTTTTAAAGTAAAAATCGTGAATAGACCATTTTTATGGTTTTTTGGAATAAACTGCTCTGTTAATTTGTGACCATTAGGATCAATCTCCCAGACAATAAAATCTTCTGGAAACTGGCGAAGAATTCCTCCAATCCCTGGAGATTTCGTTAGATATCTTAAAATTCCTACTTTCCGTTCGTGTTCTTTTTCAAATTCTAATCGGTTTCGATTAA
>JAEOTI010000581.1 GCA_016839955.1 Candidatus Hodarchaeota archaeon
GTTTAGCCCATAATTCTTTCTTCAGCATATCCCTCACCGCTGCCCGGATGGCGGCGCTTCGGCTCGGGTACATTCCTGACCTCACTAATTCATCAAGTCCTGTCAAATAGGCTTCTGGAAGAAGAACAGTTACAAGCTTCATTCATGTTTCACCTTAGCACCTGGCATATTAATGAACTAATATGCTGCTATATCCTTAATAGCGTTTACCTAAACAAACTCCACATTACCGCATCATTTTGACGTTATCATTTCCGTTTTCTAAACAGTAGCAAATCTTGGTGAGTGCAAACATCCATCCAAGCCCAAATATCAAATAATTTAATGAATGGGGCACATTTATTAGATTTTTGAGAGTGTTTCTGTGTTTGTGTGCCGCTATAGTATATCATATGTTATTAATGGGGTCGGAAATTTCACTCAGATCAAAAAGAAAGAGATGATTATTATTGGAAAGTGATTAATACTCCAACTATTAACCATAGGACATATTTGTGCGTGAAAACTTTTCCGCAAGCTCCCCTTTTTTAGTACAAAATATAATTAATTTAATTGTGACATGTAGCTCATGGTTTTTTCATTTCTTTTCAGATTCATATTTTTCTTCAAATAAATCGGCAATCTGTTTAGGATTGTACTTTTTTGCACTAAGGTAATACTTTCCTGGGTCTAACCCTGGAACTTTAACTTTATCAAAAACAACAGGAAGGATATATTTTCCAAACATCTCTATGTCCCTAGTGTTGGCACATTTCCGTTCATGTTCTGGCCACATTTTTGAAATATATTCTTTTGAAATAAACATTATACAATAGTCAGATTTAGAGTAGTACACCTCCTTTAGATGATCCACAAGGTTTTCTCCCCACAGATGAGAAGTATAAAATTCATCATAGAAAACTTTGTATCCTTTACTTTTGAGTATTGTGGCAACTTCTTGAACATAATCTCTTTGTTCTCCTGCAAAGGATAATGCTACATCAAACTTAATTTGCTTGGGTTCTTTTTTTTTAAAAATAAGTGAATCATCTGATCCCTTCTGAATAACCCCGTATAATTTTTGAATAATAGACCTGAATTCATTAGTTATTCTTTTTACTCTTAGTTCATTTCTTCCTCCTACATAGTATGTGCATTTTATGTAGCGACCAATTAAATCGTCTCCCGATTCAGCAAAAGAGTAGTAAATGAATGCCCTATCCTCCCAAGCAAAAATTCCCACTTTTTGACTTGCATCAATACATTGAAGATTGATTTCAGACAACGCTTCAATTAGACGGCCAATTTCGATAACTTGGTGAGGCACATTTAACTCGTGAACTTCTTTTAAGTTATCCTTGTAAAATTGGGGAATCTCGATATTGACGTTAGTTAGTTTATCGGGGAAGATTCGAAGATTTCCATTTTTTATGGTTATGTTAGAGTTTGCATATACTTCGTCAATTATTCTAAGGTAATCAGAATCATGGAATACTTTTTTTAGTTCATCAATTGATACGATTCCTCTTTTATTGTCTGCAAAAATTGGTATGTTCGTCATCAATTTATTGTAGGTTTCATCATTGAATATCACCAAATTAGTTATTTCGGGATAATATTCAATAATACCTTGATTTGTGTAATCTCTTAAGAGGAATTTTAGATGGCTGTCTGAAATCTTATTGCCTATAGTATCTTGATATACTTCCTTGAACTTTTCATAAGGTACTGCGGCAATACCTTTTTCTTGAATGTGTGTTAATGTTTTTGAAATTCCCTCGGTGTAAGGGGATTTAATCATAATTCGTGTATTATCCCAGGGAATTAGATTTACAATTTTTTCCTTGAACTCCTCAAGACCAATTTTTTTCTTTGGAGAAATTTTCACGTTCTCGGGTATTGCTTTTTTATGTATTAGTTGTTCTAGCTCGATTTCAGGCATGACATTCATTTCATTGTCTATAAATGTCTGTACAAACATAATTTTTGTATCTGGTGTTCCATTTTTTCTGATCTGAGCAAGTATATGACACGCTTTTTCAAAGGATCTTTTTTCAGTTTGTTTCCAGAATATTAGAAAAAGATCCGAATCATTCAGAAACGGCAAGAAAGTCTCTAGTACCGCCTCTTGACCCCCATGATCAGTAAGTATTATACGTTTTTCAACATTATTATCTTTGGGCAAAATCCAGTTCCATACTCTTTTTCCAAAAGTAGATTCGACATCTTCCACTGTATTATACATTATATACTTACCAAATGTCGTTTTTCCTGTGCTTGTGTGTCCCAATAGACTTATTTTAGCAAATTTATAATTGATAAGATCCTTTCTAACCTCAACGTCTTTTCTTTCAAAAGTGAATAATCCTTTATTTGTTAATACATAAACTAGGTTTCCAACAGAAAATATTTTTTTTGCTCCAGGAATTGAAATATGATCGGTTTGTTGAGACTCTCGGTCAAACTGAATAATTTCATAACTTGTACCCGCAAATATTGTTCTACCATCACCAGTAATTTCTATATAATTACCAAAACTCGCAGCAATGTCTATTTCAAATATAACTTGCCACTGTTTGGATGTTTTGGATTCCTTTTCAAAAACATAGATTCGACCAGATTTATTAATTACTGAAAAAACTTCGTCGCTATACCAACATATATCTTGAACAGATTTCAAAATATTTAATCTTTGGATTTCGGTATATTCGTTATCTATATCATCCCAAATCCGGATATTACCCTGGTAATCTCCAGTCAAAAGGAATCTTCTGTCTGAACTCCCAATAGCAAAAACACTATCAGAATGACCATGCAACTCACTGAATTTCCAGCGACCTTGTGGTAATCGATCAAAGGATTTAATTTCTCCATCTGTTGAAGTCATAAGCAGTTTATTCTTTTTTGGCCAGATTGTTCTCCAAACTCTTCCATATTTATCATAAGAAGGTTCACGAAGGCTTTCAATTTTCGTAGGATTATCTAAGGGTAGAACAATTAAACCGCCTGAATGGCAACCAATTGCTATTTCATTAGTTTTTGAATATGAAATTGTTGTAACGGATGATTTACAATTATATAACATAAACTGATTGTTGTTTTGAAGATCCCATTTTATAACAAACCCATTTTCGTGACCCGTAATTAGTAAATTGTTCTCCAATACCAAAACACCAGAAGTTACGGGAGGAAATTCACTTGGAAACTGAATTACATTTTTCAAATCGATGGGTTTCATCGGTTTAAATAACTGGTTCATAGAATTAATATTTTTCTATGTTTGTGGACAGAAGAATAGAGATGAAAAGAATTTAGTATCAATAGAAAAAAATATGTATGCAAATCGGGTAATGTCTTCAGCCAAATCCCCTTTTTTATTCTCTTGAATGGGACAAAAGTCTGTTCCTATATCATGGTTTATTAAATATACATTTACCATTCATCTGTTATTAAAATTCAAAATTTAAAAAAGGGGGAGTTTGCAGGAAAAGTCAACGCATGAGAGCATAAATTATTTGTAAATGAAAAAGACAATGTAACAATGAGGGTTGATATTGGCGGTAGAAGTTTCAAAAGATGAAGTAATTGGTAATTGGTTAAAACGAGAATATAATTGGGAAAAATGTAAAAGAGTCTTTGAACCGACTGTGTCACAACCAAATTTTGAAAGAATCGTAAATTCAAATGATTATACAAATAACGCTGAAAACATTCTAAGATTTACTATCCTAAGTCTATCTGGGAGGAGCCCTTTACTAGCCGATACAATGAATGCAAATTGGAGCAAAATAACAATTGATGCTGAGCACTTCAAGGCGTTACGAGTTATTGCTGATGATGGATGGAGAATACTTTCAAATTTTTCTGGGCGTCTCTCTAATGTTGCAAAATTGATTAATGGAAACTCAAGACTAGTTGACGACTTTTTTGTAAGACAGAGAGATATTTTTGACCCAAACTCATTTCCATACCGTCAGTGGAACGTGTGCCATGAAACAGTAAACATAATTAATTCAATGGCAAATTCTAATTTAGAGACTTTAAACAAAAATTTAATCCTTTTAACAAGTAATGATTGCCATTACACTACAATATTAGAAGGAAACAAAACAGCAGTAGCAATTTACATAAAGCATTTTATTCTTGAAGAATCAGAATTCACTCCGTTACAAGTTTATATTGGAAATCTAGAAACAAAATCTCGGTGGCAGTGGTAGAAAAAAGGGGGAGTTTGCGGGAGACGTCACCACTTTTTGTGGTAATAGAGTTTACCTAAGCAAAATCCACATTATTTCTAAAATAGCGTCTGGAAGTAACTGTGCAAATATTATCTAAAACACTTTTTTTATTTCATCCAAGGAAAGAATAGCCACATCGTTTTCTTTCAGAATTCTTTCAGCTTTCTCTAAATCGTCGGCTCTTAGAACCAAAGCAAACTTTCCATCTATATGCACAGCGGATGAATAA
>JAEOTI010000582.1 GCA_016839955.1 Candidatus Hodarchaeota archaeon
AGTAAAGATTGGTATCGGCTTGAAGAGTTCGGATTTCTCCTTGTATCACATCTTTCTGATGATATGAAAGTTCTAGTCTTTTCAAATCTGAATCCGTACGGTAATGAAATTGATTCAATCATTTGTTTAAACAATGAAAAATGGGGAGGAGACGCTCTGATTGAAGCAAAGAACAGAAAAAAGGCGAATCCTAGAGATGTAGATCAAATAAGCACTCGTATGGATGATATGAATATACACCTAGGCTTTTTAATAACAAAATCTAGATTAACTGGTAAGAATGGACAGCTAAAATCTATTAAATTTAAAAATGCGAAAGGAAAAAGACTCATAGTCCCATTACAGGGTCCACATCTCAAAGAATTTTTTTCGTCTGATGAATCCACTCAAGATTTTCTAAGAAGAATGATAAATATTTCAAAATATGATATTTTTAAATTAATAATTCCCCCCTAGGTGTTGAGATAACATATCTTCAGCTTTTCAGAAAGACTAAATGAGGCTAAAACCAAATCGATTTTAGAAATATGGTCAATACCTCGTCTTGAAGAAATTAAGAACAGTTGTATTCAAGTATAAGAAAATAAAAACAAAAAGCGTAACAGCTATAAGACTGAAGATTATGTGAACATAAATTCCTGCAATAAATAATCCAACGAGAATGACGTACTCAAAGAACTCCCACTTCCAGTTAAGCGGAGGGGGTTCCTCAAGGAATATCGATTCGGACTCTTGTTCTGCAGGTGTTAAGGGATCTGTGTACCTACAACTTGCAGGATCAGTAGCAGAATAATCATAACACCCCCAGAACTCTTCACCTGTCTTATCCATTCTAATGACCAAAAGACTGTCGCAGTCTGGACATGATTTCACCCATAGGTATTTCCTCACAAACGTTGAGTTACGGAGCAAAAGGGCGCTTAATATAATAATGAGGAGGACACCAAAAAAATAGATGGAGAGAACGATCTGTATCTGAGCAATTAGTAGTTCCAATAAGAGGATAATAACTACAATAAGAAAATAGAAGCGTCAGATCTTTATTGAATTTCTTGAGTCTGCTCGGGCATATCCTTTCATTGAATAATTTTTTAAATTAAACCAGTGAACTCCTCGGATCGTCGTGGAGTCTATCCACCAATGACCCATTAAACCAGCGAAAATTGCTGCTGAACCTACGACTAAAAATATACTGTAATACGTGTGATCTATCGGTATTCTCTCGATATGTGCAATGATTTCCGTTAGACGAAAATGAAAAATCAAATTGAATATCCAGTCACTGATGAGGTAGATCCCCGCTAAAAGAAGATGAACACTGACCGATAGGATTATTGTTAAGACAAAAATTGCTGGTATTGAATGGGTAATTCCACGATGTTCGGAACTTCCAGTCACTTTTTGAAGAGGATAAACGACGGATTCTTTGATTAGATGGATGATTAATTTGAGTATTAAGAAAGTAGGAGTATGGATTATTTTGACATTGACAATCCTCTCCTACTCCCTAATATGGTTGTCTTATGAAGATAAGTATCTAGGTTGGTTATCCTCCCCTCCACAAAAATTAAGCGTAAAAAGTGGATACCCTCTTAATCTTTGGCTAGTCAATCATTATAAAAATCAAAATAAAACAGCAATAATTTATCCAATCGGAAGATCTTCTTTAATTGATTCGAATGTAAAATATTCGCTAAACAATGAAGAAATAAATCTCTCTATCCTTACTGGCCCATGTGGGGGTTATTGGGTGAATTTATCCCTTGAAATGATTTCTTCAGATTCAATTTTTTCTATTCATCGAACTCTTTCGCCTGGTTGTACAACGTTTTACCATGAAGAAAATATAAATCGGTCTGCCTGGATTAAATCCTCTCTATATATCGATTCTGATGAAATAATTATTCGACAAGTAGCCACTAATCTAACAGGATCAAAAACCTCTGTAAGTGAAAAAGCACAAGCGATAAATTCCTTTGTTCACGAATACATTGAGTATAGTAATGATCCTGAACTAGACGAAAATGCCTCCCAGACATATCTCTCTCGAAAAGGTAGATGTAGACATTTCGCTAGATTATTTGTCGCTCTTTGTCGGAGTGTTGATATCCCCGCTCGTACAATATCTGGGCGTCTTCTTACTGACACATCTCCATATGCAGATTACCATCTCTGGACAGAATTTTATGATGAAAATAACCACTGGGTACCTGCCGATCCGACCCATGGCTACTTCAATTTTTCCAATACACGTTTTCTCGACCTATCTTTTGCCAAGGATCAACATCCATTTAATTCATCTGAAGCTTTTTTCTCTAACGCTTCAACCTTGATTGGTGGGTATGGTCAGATTAAAATTACTGCAGTCTCCTTTTCAGCGCAGAATTTGTTTGAGTTGGGGTTTCTTTTATCTGCATTTTCCTTAATAAGTGCTGGATTGTCATATATTCCAATAGAAATCCCTTCCATACTGAATAAACTCATTGAGAAGAGAAGTAAGGGGGAAGAGTGAATATTTAAAGGATTATCTAAAAGTCAAACTTCCATGTTGCCTTGATACCGCTCATTCTTCGGATTGGGTGCATTAAGCGATCTTGTAAGGATCCCTCATGCTGGATAAACGTGTTCCAAGAATCTTGTTATTTGTTTATATTTGTTCAAGAGTAAATACCCTTTCTTTGCATGAAACTGTTGGTAAATTTGTCGCTAAAACTTCAGAATTATAAAGAAATAGTTGAATCAGGCGGGAAATGGATTCGGATATACTTTTTTCACGTTTAATTTTGCTAAAATCCCAAATCGAAAGGAACCACTTTTCTTTCTGAAATCTAGATTTATCAACAACAGAATTCGACTTTTTCTCTTGGCTAACTGATTTATAGTTAAATTTTCCTTTTTGGAATATTAAAACTTCATAATATCTACGATTAAATAGTATCTTTTCATTGTTGTTGGTTGAGACTGTCCAAGAATAACTGGAAGAAGGTTGATGCCAGATAGTAATCTTATCTCGAAATCTAATTCCTTTTTTAAGCATGAAATCAAAAATTTTATAATAAGAATTGTATTTATCAAGCTCTGGATTATATATGATGAGAATAATCCTTCCAGGGTAAAGTTGTTCTGTGTAAGTTGTGGTTTCTTCATAATAATGCATATCTTCAGGTGTTGAAACGTTAAGGATAATTAAATGAAATTTTTGAATACTTGTTCCAAAATCTGGTTCTATAGCATTTTTGAGATGGAATACTGGTTTCGACGTATATGATGGTTGTTTTTGATTTTTAATTTTGATAACCTTTAGCTCATCTCTGAGAAGATAATGATCCAAAGATGTCGAGATAAAACCAGTTTTCTTCCGAATAATAGGAATCAAAGTTTTATGGATCTCAATTCCTATCGAATTTCGTTTTAAATCTTTAGCAGTCTTCATCGTCGTACCTGAACCAAGAAAAGGATCACAAACAACTTGATGTTCTTTTGTGAAAAGTTTTATTAGTTTTTCAGGGAGAGTTGATGGAAAAGCAGCTATTTTTTCTTCCAAACGTCCCTTAATAGGGAGAACATTAGTCATTTCCCAAACATCAGAATCTTGAATGGTTTTCGGATTAATAGAGCTAATCTCTCCTGGTTTCTGAAAAATTAGGATATTTTCAATCAAATTATCTGGATAGTAGTACATGGGATAAGGATTTTGAAGAAATACACCACTCCGTTGGCTAATTCGGACATAACCATCAGGTTTTTTCCATACAATTCGTCCGTTGATGATAAAACCAATTTTGGTAAGAATCTTTGAGGTATCTGAAATAATGGGGTATTTAATCCCCTGGACTAGCATATCATCAATATTAAGTGCAAGAATAGCTCCTCCTTTAAGTTTATCAAAGAATTTCCTGCCAAATAAAAAGATCATTTCAAGAAAAGATTCATAATTGCTAAATAGATCAACATAATCAAAAGGAGCGTTAAAGTATGGTGGTGATGTGACAATTAAATCTATATCAGGGAGATTAAAAATTTCATTTATTTTGGTGCAATCTCCTATCAATAAGTAATGCAGAGTTGAATCTTTCATTATTAATCAACAAGAGATTGATTTGAATGAAGAGACTACCTAGTGAATTCTTTCTTCAGTTCAGGATGTTTTTTAATTTCAATTGTCCCATCTGATCTTAAAATCCAAAGTATCAAATCATTTCGTTGAATACTTAGAGCTTTAGCAATTTTAGAAGGAATAGTACATTTGAGAGTACCATTATTCGCAATTACTTTGATTGGAATACTATAGAGAATATCCAAAATGTCACCGAAACAGCGTAATATACTGACCTTTTATTAGCTTTTATGGTACTTTTACTACCGAAAAGGGATTTTACTGTACAGTTATTCTAATCGAACATCTAGAAAGAGCGGTTTAGATAACTTACTTATTTCAGTTAGAGCGTTTTGTGCCACTATATTTCCTGATCTTACATAAGGTTCATCTAAAACAATTTTCCATTTTAGAATGTCGTTTTTTGCGCAATATTTCACATAAACAACAAGAGGACGATCCCCATCCCATTTTGGAGATTTTGATGCGGAAAATCGTAGGTTTAATGCTTTTAAAGCGAAATAAATTTCGTTATTTTTCTTTACATACTGTTTGATCGAAATCAAATTGGTGATAACATCATTTGAATTGTTTATGTCTTCTTTATTTACCTCCAGTACAAAGTTCGCAATTCCAGATGCTAGGACAACTTGATTACTTACAACTGCATCTTTTTTCCTGGATTCTAAATTCTTTCCTGAGTATATTTCTTCTATTATTTCAGTAGATGTATGGATTTTTCCCGATCTTTGACCACTTTTACTGTTTAAGATGTCAAAGCGCCAACCCAACAGCACCTTTTTCTTAGAACGATCAATTGGATTTGATTTTTCAAGGATATCCTTGATTTCTTGAATTGAATTAACGATAATCTGATGCCACTGCTTACCAAATATTTGTATCGCTCTTTTCTTGGGGATTTTATTTCCCAAAAAAATATTTTTCTTGGATTTCTTCATTTTAATAGAAATTTTAAGTTCTAATGAAGATGAATCATCAATGGAATTTGCTTTAACATAAACGTCTGTTTTTGGTTCTCCACCTCCTCCTGCAACAACGGGTTTTCCTGAAAGAATGACTTTAAATTCATTTCCCTGAAAAATAAACTTCTCTCCAGTTGAAAATTGATCAAGTATATGATCTTCAAGATCTAGGTAATCTTTTTTCTCACTCTGGGACATTAGAATATCCCTCCATTGGGAGGGAAGGTTTTAAAAGAGAAATAATTAAGAAGGAGTGTACAATAAAGAATAGAAAAAGACCTTAAAGGTTATAAATTGTATAAATAATTCACCTTTAGATTGAATACGGAATAACAAATCGAATACAAAACGAACATTTGGTGTGATTATCCCTTAAAAATTGGTGAAAATCAAGGGTTAGCAGTGATATTTGACAAAGAAAAAATTATTGATGAAAAACTATTCCTTCAGCAGCGGATTACTATCGCAAGCTATCCTGGGGGGAAGAGTGATAAAAAAAAGCATATACCTCTGTTTCTCGCTACTCCCCCAAAAATCTTCTACCTAATCGAGCCATTTGCTGGGCTTGCAAACTTTTTTCTAGTCATCTCTCCGCGTGTTAGTAAAGTTTGGTTAAACGATAAAGATCCCGAGGTCTTTGCTTTACTTCGCTGTATGAATGAAGAAAATCTTCTTACGGAGTTAATTGAATATGTTCAATCCATAAACCCAGTTGAGAGAGAAGATTATTATGAGTGGAAAGCCAAAAAACCTGTTGGAGAGATAGAAAAAGCGATTAGGAAGTTAGTAATCCTAAATTGTTCTCCAAATGGAGCTGGAGGTGGCTATAGTAGTGCAAAAGCTCATAGGAAATGGTACATGAATAAACCTAAAGTTTGGGAAAAAATTCATTCTATTTTCATCAAGAAAGTCGATAAAATAACTAAATTGGACTACTTTGCTATTTTAGAACAAGCCATGAATCTGGACTCCAAAAAAACTTTCATTTATTTGGATCCTCCATATTACGATGTTGCAAAGAAAGGAAAATTATATGGGACAGGATTAAATGTTATAGAATGGGCCAAATTTAGAGAATCACTTCAGAGAATAAACATACCATTTATTCTCTCGAATAGAGACATGAAAGAAACAAGAGAAGAATTTAACTCGTTCTATCTTCATTATTATAATACTTACAATGATATGAACAACACTCAGAATAAAAATCCTGAATTGATGATAAGTAATAGACCTTTTACATTTTTACAAAATAATCTAACACTTGATACTTGGTTGTAAACAGAAGGAGAGACAGTACTCTGATCTTTTATCAGTATTAATCTCTCGATTAACCTTGAAAGATCTGTATGAAATTGCTTCCATTCTTCAAATGAAAATCCTGTTAATTCCTTTAATTCATTTGGGAACTGGATAAAAAAATAACTAAAAGATCTAACACGTTGGAATAAGTAAGAATATCTGTATATTGTCATAATTCATCATATCGGATTTCACTCATAATCTATTTCCAATTAGAATTCTCAGGAACCCCCGAGGAGGTTCTTTTAAGAAATCATTCGTAATTACTTTAAGAAGAAATTAATCTATTCTATAATTTTATTCCTTTTTTAATTTGAAGAAAGGATTTTGCAAGACTCGATATGCCCCCCAATTAATAAGGGAAAATTCTTTATTAAATTGGTAGGTATCTTGGATCAAAAATCGTGCTTTTTTCGCAGCTGTAGCAATTGGTTGATCCTTACACAATTCAGTGTAAAAATGTCTGATATAATCACAAGCATAATTATCTTCGATAATCCAGCCTGTCAATAATATACTACTGACACCTGCTTCTAGAAATCCTCTCATCATACCAGATGGTTCATCTCCAAACCTGAATAAATCCATTCCAGTCTCACAAGCATTTAATACCAATAAAGGAGCACTCTGTAAATTTATGCATCTACTTATTTCATTAGCATAGATTCTATCATTAAAAAGTTGAAGATGACTCCCTTCTGGAAGTTCCGATAAA
>JAEOTI010000583.1 GCA_016839955.1 Candidatus Hodarchaeota archaeon
AGATGGCAGTTGAAGATGAACAAGTAGATTTTTTTTATTTAATTGACAAAATTAAAAATGATATTAAAATAAGAAACAAAAAGGAATGGAAGAAAAAAATAGATTTCTTTGATTTTGTGAAAGATTTGTTCGAGTTTGCGTTCTATGTATGCAAATATGATCCGAATAATATGCCAAAAACCAATAGTGAACAAATGCAATTTAATCGAATGTTAGATGAGAAGCTCATAAAATTATAACTAGAGGATGGGAAAACCAATGGATCGTCAGTCTATATTCTATATCAAAAGGTTGTATATACAAAATTTTGGCCCATATCAAAAGGAGGAAATACTTTTTTCTGTAAATCCTAAAAAAAATATCACTATTATCCGAGGGGATCAAGGGAAAGGGAAAACAATGATTTTTCAGATAATGTGGTGGCTTTTATTTCCTGAGAGGGATGTTAAGACACATGAGAAGGAGATGTGCTTTCTTAGAGATAAGACAACTATGGAGGCTGTGAAGAAAAACATTAAACCTTTACCAGATATAGGTAATATCATTGATATGGGGGGAATTCTGGAAATTGAATATATTGATAGATCAGGTAACAACATTGAGTTTGAAATAAGTCGATTTAGAAAATATAAAGTTTTGGATATTAAAGAACAAATTCAGGGGCATGAGATCGTTTATGAATATGTAAAAAACTCAGACATACTTAATATAAATAAAAACTCTCAACCAATGGAATTTATTGAATTTTATAATCTGATGATTAAGAAGAATTTACCAGAAGCAGTAAGGAAATTCGTTCTAATCTATGGGGAGGGTATCTCAAATATTCTATCTATGGAAAATACACGAGCAGTTAAAGATTATGCTCTAGGGATGTCTGATTTTCCCCGGATCAAAGCTTTTGAAGGTTTACTTAACAATTATGAGAAAAGAGTCAATGATAAAAGAAGAAAAGAAACAAAAGGAATTAAAAAATTAGAGAATATCTCAAATGAAATAGATGAATTGGAAAGTAAGAAAAGAGAACTTGAAATGAGGAAAAAATCGTTTATGCAAAGTTATGATGAATTGGAAAGTACCTTAGAGGAGCTTAATAATAAAAAAAGCAAAATTAAAGGAAAAGAAGAATTTATTAAGAAATTTAATAAAATATCTGCTGAAATTAAGATCCTAAAGGAGAGAAAAAAGGAAATAATTGAAGAACGCGAATTGAATTTACTAAAATATGGCCCATTAATCTATATGAAATCAGCAATGGAAGAATGTTTAAATGATATCGAAAATAAAAAGCGAAAAGGGATTTTACCTGAATCTAAACTTGAGGCGGAGCATTATAAAGAAATTCTTAGAAGAAAAGACACCTGTTTGTGCGGGAAAGCATGGGATGACAAAACTCGAGCAGCTATAACCAAATTAATGAATAAAACACATAAAAGTAAAGTGGGAGATCAAGCAATTATTTTCGAAAGAGAATTAGAAATTTACCTAAATGAAGCAAAAGATGGTAAATTAAATCTCCAAAAAATTGAAAAGAGTTTTGTTGAAGTCAATGAGCAAATTAGAAAAAAAGAATTAGATTTAGAAGAAATAAACTTAGGTTTATTACCAGAAGAACGAAAAGAAGAATGGGCAATTAAGTTTCTAGCAATAGAAGATGCCTTAACAAAAACTGCAATTCAAATTGGATCTATCGAGAATGAAATAGGAAAAATCGATAATGAAATCAAAGAAATGGAAGATTTAATAAAAGAAAAGAAATCAAACCGTCAAAAATTTGAAGCTGAATTAGATAGAAAACCAAAATGGGGAAAAATAGGAGACAACGCGGAAATACTGCGAGAAATTATTGAAAATTCTGATGTCCACCTTGTAGATATTATTAGGGAAAAAACTCAGCAAGTTACAACCTCAATTCTTCATGAATTGGTATCTGATCCTGAAAATTGGTCAGATATTTCAATTACAGAATATTTGAATGGGTGGAGAATAGATGCGAACTGTCATGGAGTCTCGATCAGCAATACATCACGTGGTCAAACTCATGTATTGGGCTGGTCCTTCATATTTGCACTATCTAGTACCCTAGGAGTAATGTTACCTTTAGTCTTTGATTCACCATTCGTGAATATTGATGAAAAAACAAGATTTCAGGTTGCTAATAATCTTCCTAGAATATATGAGGGAAGACAATTGATCTTTTTTATGAAAGGAACAGAGTTTAATGGCCTAGATGATAATAATAACGACGTCGACCTCCAAGAGAGTATGAAGGAATACCTTGGGAAATCTTACATTATCGAGAATCCAACGAATTTAGATGCGTATATTAAAATGATATTATGATTGAGGTGATAATCTGGAATTCAAAGAAACTAAGCTTGGAATGGCTTATTTAGAACCAAATGCATACCAAGCTTTAAAGGAAATAAAAGAACAAAAACCCAAACAATGTTGTTTTAAAGAAAGACTTGTAGATGGTTTTGTGATTGGAGCAACAAGAGCGTATGGAACAGGTAGAATCCCAAAAGGGATTGATCAAAAGAGAAGAAGCAATATTAACTTAGATGAGTTAGTTGATTCTTCATCAAAATTACCTAGAAGCAAGATTGAATTTATTTTGAAGTTAATAGCCTATTCTCATATGATAGATCAAACAGGAAAAGATGAAAAAAAAAGAGATAAGATTCACGAGATACTTATAGACAAAGCAAGGTGGGTAAAAATAGCAGAGAGATATTTCAAAGGTGGATGGGAGATTCCAGATAAAGATAATTTTAAGGAAATATCTTATTCAGATTTTCCAGACTCAAAAATTATTGAAGAGTTATTCTGAAATACGTAATGTTAAGGACTCAATTTACGGGATTAAGTTGAATTTAAGGTCTTTAGATTTAAACATAGCATATACTAGAGGTATAGATGATCCTATAAATGATTTTATAATACCATGCTTGAATAACTCCAATTTTTTAAAACTAATATCTGGTTTTTTTTCATCGAAAGTATTTATAACATTATTTACTGGAATTAAACATTTTATATTGGAAAATGGTGGAGAAATCAACTTAATAGCTGGATTTCTTTATAAAGAGGATTTTGATATTTGTAATATGACTGATGAGGAACTTAGTTCTTTTATTAATTCAGAAATAGAAAAAGATATTCTAAGCAAGGAATCTATGAAGAGAAATGATCATTTAAAATTGTTAGGATGGTTATTAAAACAGAAACGTCTTGAAATCAAATTAGGTATTCCTGTTGATAAAAATGGAAAATTAATGAAGGAATATGCTATTCTACACGAAAAAATTGGAATTTTCCATGATAATAATGGAAATATTGTATCCTTCAGTGGTTCCCCTAATATAACTTATAACGCATGGTTAAATAATCGTGAAGAATTTAAAGTTTTTACAAGCTGGGGAGAGAGCTCAAAATATTGCTATCATGATTTAAAAAAATTCACAAATTACTGGGAAGAATTTGGAGATGAAATGTTAAGAATAATTAATTTTCCTATCCCAGTACGCAAAAAAATAGAGAAGCTTGCTCCCGAGAATCCAATTGAAATTGATTTTGCTGAAATTGATAGAATATATCTTCAAGAATGGATGAAAACAACAGTTACACAGATTTCGATAAAATTGGATGAAAAATCTGCTTGGAGATATAAAAAAGGATATTTAAAGCCAGAAATAGAATTAATTAAACCTTTTCCCCATCAAAAGAAAGCAATAGAGTATTTATCAGTAAATAGATATTTAGGTTTTTTAAGTATGGCTACTGGAACGGGAAAGACCAAAGCTGCAATTCTTGCCAGTTACAGATTATATAAAGAGCTATTAAAAAAATCTAGACCATTATTAGTTGTAATAATAGTTCCTGAAATATATTTAGTTAACCAATGGTACAAAGAGCTAATTGATTACTCCACTAACGTCATAGCTTGTCACAGTAAATCAAAATGGAAAGAAAATATTGAGAATGCTTTAAAAAGTTTGGTATTTGGACTAAACGATCATTTTTATGTTATAGCAACTCCAAATTCATTAAATCTAGATTGGTGGATTCGAATAGCCGAAATTGTAGAAGGAAATGCAGAAATATTATTTATAGGAGACGAAGCTCATAGCTTAGGTTCCCCAGAAAGGCTTTTCATTTTAAAAAGAATAAATCCGACGTATAGAATAGGATTAAGCGCTACTCCCCAGAGATATATTGAAACTGAAACTGAAAAACTTCTCAATTGGTTTTTTCTGGATGGAAAAATTAAGCTTTTTAATTTTGATATAAAAAAAGCTCAGAAATTAGGTAGATTAATGAGATTTTCTTATAAAATATACAAATCCTATTTATTAGATGAAGAATTTAGACAATTCATCGAAAGTACTAAACAGATTGCACGCGCTAGTGTTAACGCGGATAAAGATGAAAAAAGTGCGAAATTTTTCAGTCTATTATTGAATGAGAGAGCAGATATAATAAAAAAGTCTCTGAGTAAAATACAACTTATTCATGATTTAATCCTAGATTTAATTAAAAGCCACAAATTTGTTAGAACAGTTATATTTTGTAAAGATAATGACCAGATATCTTTGATTAAAGAGATAGTTGAAAGAACCCGCAAAAAGTTTCCTCTCGAAATAAAACATAATATTGTGGTAGAAACAATAAGCGGTAAAGATGAATTGACAGAAAGAAAGGAAAAAATCGATTGGTTAATAAGTAAAAGAATTAACGCACTTTTTGCAATGAAGGTACTAAATCAAGGTGTAGATATCCCTTTACTTGAGAGAGCCATATTCATTTCAAGTTCAGGTTCTCTCACTGAACATATACAGCGAGCTGGAAGGATATTACGCGTACATAAATCAAAGCCTGAAATCGTTGAAATTATTGATTTCGTTATTGAACCATCTGATGATCAGATTCTAAAAGATTTAAATTCAGCAAAGAAAATAATTGAGATAGAAACTTCTAGAGTTGAATTTTTTGCAGAATATGCTGAAAATCACTTTGAATTGAATAATTGGATCATTAAGCAGAAAAATCGAATCCTACCAAAAATATAGTATAGTTTTATAGACGATAAAGTAAAAAACTTGGCTTGAAATAAACAAGCACTAATCTCAGGATTTCTCGAAAATGAAAATCTTGAGATTTCGTCTAAATTGTTGAACACCTCCTATGAAGTAAATTTGTAAAACTAAGAAATCTTGACCTTGGAAATCATCAAAGGTAATAAATGAACCAGCAGACGATACGGAACATGCCACTTCTGTCGTCGAAGAAGGGCGTGACAACCCTCAGGGAAGAAAGTAACAGCAG
>JAEOTI010000584.1 GCA_016839955.1 Candidatus Hodarchaeota archaeon
GAATTGTATGCCCGCTTAGTAACCTTCATGACACCTACTGAAGAACTTAAAGCTTGGGCTGAAAAGATCGCTCAATTTTTCGTCAGTACAAAAGATTCATTAGAACATTATTGGGCATTAGACCCAAAAGAACAAGAGAAAGTCCTAAAAAATGCAGATCCTCATAAAATGGATATAAGTGAGTTTAAACAAGAGCTCTATTTTCACTACCGTGATTTAATCTATAGAAGTAAGCAGTGATGCCCAGTATTGCATTTGGGATCCAGTAATAATGGATCATTCTGCCATGTAAGCATCGTCTTTCATCTACAATATGTCATCTCGATTTTTAATGGTCAAAATTTGAATCAATTAGTTCGTAAAAAGGGATATGACCAACATTCCGAGTTTGTTGTAGTCTCCCCATCTCTGTTAAGGTCTTAACAGCATAATGGACGTTCACTCGGTTTGCTCCTGAAATTCTAAAGCTGCCGAATTAATACAATAACGTAATCCAGTTGGTTTTGGGCCATCCTCAAAAACATGCCCGAGATGCCCTCCACATTTCTGACACAGGACTTCAGTCCGTTTCATTCCATGATTAGTGTCAAGGTCTTCTTGGATATTTTCTTCCTCTTTCGGAGCGGAAAAGCTTGGCCAACCACAACTGGATTCAAATTTTGTGTCAGAATCAAAAAGAGGTGTATTACAACCCGCACACTTGTAAATTCCATTCTTAAACGTGTTCCAATACTTTCCTGTAAAAGCCCGTTCTGTACCTTTTAATCGAAGAATTTTATACTGTTCAGCTGTCAATTTTTCCTTCCAATCTTCTTCAGATATACGTTTATTGTGTCCCATAATGATCAACCTTTTTGGGAACCCCAATTATTTAACATACATTTATTCGGATGTAATTACTATAGGATAACTAAAATGACAGAAAAGATAACTTCTGTCTTTCTAACATATGATCCTCCTGAAATGAGGTTTGATTTTTCTTGGACTCAGAGAATTCTTTACAGGAAAAAATTGAAACTACAAGAGATCTAGTCCAACGTGGAGAATTCTCAAAAGCTTCTCAATTACTCAATGAAATCGAAAATTTAGCGAAGGAAACAAATAAGATAATTAAATGTGATGTACTGTGTCAAAAAGGTAAAATTGCTTGGAGACAAGGCGATAACAAACAAGCTAAGAAATATCTTTCTGACGCCCTTAAAATTGGCAAAGAAATAGACTATAAGTATGGCCAAGCTTTTGCGATTAATATTTTAGGACATCTAGCTTTATATTCTCCCGATGAGAGACCGGAATCATTGGAACTATATCAAAAGGGGCTTAAATTATCTCAAGAAATGGAAGATTTCAAAGGGATAGGGATTTCTTATCACAATATTGCTATGTTTTATCATGAAGTTGGAGACTATGGTAAAGCTCAACATTATTATAACGAAGCATTGAGTGCTAGAGAGCAAGCAGGAGACTCTGTAGGTATTGGTTGGACCCAAACAAATCTCGGAGAATTATATAGAGCATTAGGCGATGTAAATCAGGCCATAAATGCATATGAACAAGCTAGGCATTTATTTGAAGTGGGAAATGATGTTACTGGTCGTTCTCTTGCTACACAAAATTTGGGAATTCTTTATTGGGGACTTGGTAAGAGTAAAAAATCAGAGTCATTACTTCTCGAGAGTCTATCCAGTTGGAATGAACTTAAAATTAAAAATAAAACCGTAGTTGAGAATTTAGCTATACTCGCGGAAATTCATGCCAGTTCAGGTCAAATTTCAATAGCTCACGATTTTTTAAGAGATGCTGAATCAATTGTTGAAGCAATTGGAATACCCCAAGCTAGAATGTACTTCCTTTTTGCTAAAGGAATTGTTTCTCGAAAAGAAGGAAACAACGCTAATGCAAAAGATTTCTTTACAGCATGTCTGGATGTAGCTCGTACTAACAATTTTTTCTTATATTCAATCCTTTCGCTTCTCCAACTTACAGAAATGTATCTAATCCAATATCGTCTCACTCTTGAAGAGGTTGACCTAGAACAAGCTCGTACAAAACTAATAGAAACAGCAAAACTTGCTCAACAAAAGGGAATGCAGGGAGTTATTCTAGAAACCAAAATTATCCAAGGAATTCTAGAAAGCACTCAAATGAATTATCTAAAAAGTATAGAATTATTGAGAAAAGCTGTTGAGGATGCTTCACGTTGGAACTTTCTTAAATTAAAAGAATCTGCTGAATCTCATCTAATAAAAATACAAAAAATGCATAAAAAAGCAAAAGAAGCTTTTAAACCAACTGATCCTTCCAATCAAATTCAAGAAGTTATAGATTATGTAGCAAAATATCAACAGCTTCTTAAAGGGCTAAAAAACTAAATACTCTCTCAATAACGAGCCATACATGAAGGATATCAAAGTAGTATCTCATTCTGTACAATTTTTATCAATTGAGGTAAAACGTGGATCTTTCTTACATTATGAAGTGTTTGAGACTCTTTGTATAGAGCAGTGCCAGCGAATTGCCATCCTTCCAATCCTTTTGCGATACAATAAACAAGTTGGATGATCGCTGTTAAATAGCCAACGATATGGGATTCTTCTTCCTCAAGGGATTTTCTTTGAGTTTTAATGCCTACAGATAAAGGGTCACGGAGTAGTCTGGGTGAAATTAGTCCTAAAGAAGTTCGATCTCTTAATCCTTCAGCTAGGATATTAATGGAAGGTTTATTCTTCTTTAGAAAATCGAGATATAATGAAAAACCTTCCTCAGTATCTTCCTCATATGTTTCAACGATTCTCTTAATTTCAGGGAGTAAATTCTTACTGAAATCGATCGCAAATGTTTGTAACTCTGTTCCCCTCAAAATAACTTTTTCTTCCTTTACGTGTTGTTCGAATTGACTCTCTTGGAAACCTTCCAAGACCGTACCATGAACAAAAATATTCCCCCTCTGCCCAGCATCTCGTCCTTGATCATAATCATCAGTGAAAGAACAGGAGATATTCCAACCAGCTGAGGCAAAGAATCTAGGTACAGCTTCTATGTGAAGTCCCCATTTGAAATACCTCGTGAAGGGACCAAACTCGAGCTCTGCTACTGCAGGAACACAAATATCTACAAACATTTGACTATTTTTAGTGCTTAGTTCTGCTGTTTTTTTGAATAGAGACGTTACAGCGTCTTTTTCTATATAATAAGCGAGACCTTCGATTACCCAGAAAGTTGGAATCTTAGAAGAGAAGCCATTTTTTATTAGAATTGAAGACCACTTAGGATTTGATAAATCTACAGATATTCGAATAAGTTTACAAAATGGCTGATCCTCTTTCAATATTTTCTCTTTGTGATGGTTTATAATGGGAAGATCTAGTTCGAAAATCGTATGTGTATTAGTCTTGAGAGGTTCAAACCTATATGCACGTGTATCTAAACCAGCGCCTAAGAGAACAATTTGAGAAGTTGGATTTGAATAACACCAGGGAGTTAAAAGATTCTGTTCAATGTAATAAGAACGAATTATCGCATAATCAACCTGTGAGAAGTGCTTATGTTCGTCAATATAAGAAGTCAGATCACCTGCAAGACGTTTTGCAAAAGGATCAAAGATTAATGGTTGTTCAAGTTCACTTTCTTTCGCACGATAGTATGCCATGAGACGAGCTGTAAATGGGATTTCAGTAGTTTTTTCATCGTTTTCTTGTGTTTCTAATGATCGATCATTATTTTCTGTTGGTTTCTCCTTCATAAGGAAAACTCCTCAGCTATTAAGGATTTTAGGAGTAAGAACTAAACAAAAAACGCATCATGTTCAACAATTTGCCCTAGTTCTTAATCGGTGGCAATAAGCATGAGACAATCAGAGTAGTATATGCAAAGAACAATGAAATCGTTTCTATATTCAATCTCTATAATGGAAAACTAATAATTTTTTTGATATTTTTTCTATATAACTAAGATCAATATCCATAGTTTTATATATTTTAACATAATTAATGAAGTGATGGAATATTGATGAAAGTTATTAGATCGATATTATTGTTATTTTTGTTCTTTGCATCTAATTTCTTATTAATACAACCTACTATTTCGCAGAATAGTTTGGATGATCTTGAATACTTTGATTTAATGAACGATGCCTTCTCACTGACATCAGAAGAATTGGATTTGCTCGAAAAAAATGGATTTGTGGTTTTAAATCGAATGGGAACTGATGATGTGTTAGATGCTTATGATTATTATTGGATAAATGACCTTCCAATTATTATTACTTCAGACGTAATGCTACATGTTTGGCATCTCATCTTTGACAAGACGCTTGAGGAGTTAGAAGAAACAACTTTATACCCCCTTCTCAAGCGACTAACCAAAGAAATGAAAGAAAAAGCCCTAAGCCTTTTAGAAGATTCAGATGGTTATCTTTCAACGGTAATTTACTGTTGTGTAACCGCAAAGCTACTTGATCCAGAGCTTACATATGATACATCAATTTCAAAGGCCATTAACGAAATTTATTCTGCAATTTTGAAAGAACTATCTCTAGATCAGGCAATTTCCACTCTAACATCATCTTATACCCAACGTTTCATTGATGATTTTAGTCAATATGAGCCAAGAGGACATTATACACATTCTGAGGAATTAAAAAGATATTTTAGAGGATATAAATGGCTCTCACGGATTCCATTCTTCTTTGATGAATATAAAGGTGAAAAATACCTAAATACATCGGTTGATACCATGATTCGCTCCGCAGTAGAACTTACATGGATTTTAGGAGAAATAGAGATAGAAATGGAAGATAAAAAAATCTCTGGAATAGAAATTTGGCAAGATCTAAAGAATTTTCTTAATGTACTCGTAGGAAAAACCTATACAATTACACCAAAGCATATTGACGAAAAATGCAGTAAATTGCTTGGCAAAACCAATTGGCATCCACGAGAAATGACATCATCTTTACTTAGTTTCTTAAAGAAATCAGTTTTAGATGATAAGGCAGTTCATTCCCCTCTTTCTCCTTTTATTATAGATGCCCGTGCAATGAGCTCTGTATCTCCAAAAACTTTTGTTCTTTTCGGTGAACGATTAACTTTAGACACTTATGCATTAAATCACCTTGTCTATCCCTATGTTGCTCTTCGTTTTTTACCAACTGGTTTGGAATTTCCTGCACTGGTTTTAGAATCAGAAAGGGCATTTGATCTTCTTCCAGATACTCTTACTACACGATCAGACTACATAATGACCTTTAACCAAACACAACTAGAATTAGAAAACTGGTCGGCTGATGAGAAACAATCTCTCCAGTGGAATTGGATTGAAACTTTAAAAACCTTAATGGAAATTGTACCAGGCTACTCTGGACCATGTGAACCTTACATTCCGTCTTTTATGAGGTCTAAAGCGTGGTTAGATGAGAAATTAACAA
>JAEOTI010000585.1 GCA_016839955.1 Candidatus Hodarchaeota archaeon
TGATTGCAGAACTAGAGCAAGGAAACATCAAAGAAAATAAAGTTTCCTTAACTGATTCTATCACTGAACGTTTCAACGTTTTTTATGAGGAAATTGGAAATGAACAGGCTCTAAAAAAGGCTCATCTACCATATTATTATCTTAAGACCGATTTATGGTCGATTCATTGGAAGTCAGGAGTATCACATAAATGTCCAAGCTCAGACCGAGGAGCGAGAAATCTGATTGATTCTGTTTCGTTTAAACCAGGATTCTTTGAGCTTTTAAAAAATCAACAGATTCGAAACATCATCAAAGAACGATTATTCCTCAAGGCAGAAGAAGACATTCGTCAAAAAGATCCGTTCAAGAACGAGTTTTTCACACCTCCAAAGAATATTCCTGAAATCATTGAGAAAATATTTGGGAAAACGCCATCTATTATCGAACAAGAATATCAATTCGATACTGATCAATTGACACTTGAATTTGCCCAAGAAAAGCTATTGCAGGAATTTCTAATTACTCGGTGGGATCACATAACCGAATTCCGTGAGAAAGATTTACAGATCTTTCGGGGAGCAAATATCGGTGTGGAGTACAACACGCAAACAGCGGGGAGGATTGATATCTTAGCTGAGGATAAGAATCATAAAAATTTAACAGTTATCGAGTTAAAACGAGGCTTAGGTGGAGAACGACATTTAGGCCAATTGTTACGATATATGGGTTGGGTACGAACGAAGATATCTGAGGGAAAAGATGTTTTTGGATTATTAATTGCCTCCAAATTTCAGGAGTCAATGCAATATGCTATCCAAGAATTGCACACTGTGTCATTGATGGAATACGAACTGCAATTTCGACTCCTTCCAGTCAAATTCTTATAATTAAACCATTATATTCAAGTGAGAAGCTTATGGAAAAGATCTACAACAAAGCAATTAGAGATAAAATACCTGAGATTATTAAAAAAAAGGGTCTAAAGTGTGAGTGTAAAACTCTTGATAATCGCGAGTTTTTATTCCATTTAGAGAAGAAGTTGGATGAAGAAATAAGAGAATATCACCAAACAAAGGACATTGAGGAATTAGCTGATCTATTAGAAGTAGCATATAGGATTATTGAGTTACGAGGAGTATCATTATCTGAGATTGAAGAAATAAGAACAAGAAAGAATTTGGAAAGGGGATCTTTCTCAAAAAATCTGTTTCTTGTGAAAACGAGTGAATAATGAAATTGGATAATATCAAGGAATATTCTTCTTGTTATTATGATTTGTATAATCATTATTTGTGAAATTTTAGAAAACAGATTTGAAGGCTGGTTTGACGACGTTTTTATTATCAAGAAAGAGAATAAGGAATTTGAAAATCTGGAATTAAATCAAGGAAAACTACTATTGAAGAGTTAATTAGAAGAAAATTAGTGCTATATTTCAAAAACTTAGAAAATCTTAAACTAATTTTATTAACTGTTACTGTGGAGAATTTGTTATGAACTATGATGAATGTCCTTATTGTAGAAGGTTCTCTATAGTAGATTCTTACTGTTTTGAATGTGAAGATGAAATCATTGGAACTGGAACCTCACTTAAGATCATTAATTTCGATTTTCCTTCCAAAAATAACACAAAATATGTGGAAGAAGCTAAAAAACTCTTTAATGAAGAAAATATCAGGTTCTTTGGTGATTTACTAGCTGTAGCTCTCATTAATGACTTATTTATAGGTGGAATTACAATAAATTTCAATGGTGCAGAAATAAATGAAAATGGTGAAATTATAAACCCTCATGATGTCTCCATAGGGGTAGACGTTGTGGTTATAGAAAAATATCGGAAAAAAGGAATCGGTTCTGCTCTAATGAGTGAATTCCTGAAGGTATTTAATAAGAAATATAAGGAATTAGGAGTTGAAATATATTTAGAGGCAAATTCTTGGGCTGGTTATAAATTGGCTGAAAAATTTGGTTTTGACGCGGAATTATGACTCCTCGATAATGTGTGTCCTGTAGAATTGTTTTTAATAAATTGTGTTTCTTAAATTTTCGATTTGAGAAACCCACATCAATCTTTTTTCAATGAAGGTGTTAATCCAGCCTTTTACGACACTAAGAAAGATGAATTTTCCAGAAATTGCTAAAACAGGTCATTAAAATGAATTAATTGGGTATTTTTTTGTGAATCATATTTAAAAATGTTCATATTTTATCAAAAGAGAGTCGAGATAATACTGAACAAGATTAATAGTGATAAATATGAAGAAAAATAGTATTAAAAGACATTTATCTCCTTATTCGCCCTCTCCGCGCATGTGGATCTAATACTCGTGTTGTCATAATCGGCGCAAAATCAGGATGAATTTTCTGAAAGTATACCATCAAGGGAAGAATTGAGTATTCTGATGCGAGTAAAAGATGAATTAAAAGGTTTGAAAAGAGATTCAAACTCTTTGGATTGTTTCACACACTCTTCAAATACTGAAAGAAAAATCTGTTGTGAAGACAATAGAATCAGAAGTCAATAATATAGAAGAAGAATGAATTTTCTCATTCTTACTCGCCGATAAATCCATCTAAACTCGTACTTCGTTTACATGTTTCTTTATGATGAAGAAAGGCTTTCTTTGACTGGAAGCTCTTACCACAAGCATAACATTTGGTTTGCCGCACTTGTATAGTCTACTTCGTTCATAATATAGCGTTTTTGCGATTTCAATCTCTTTTATGCACTTATTAGTCATTTATTTGCAATCTAGATAAAAAGTTATCCCCACAAATGTACAAAATAGCGAAAAGTATATAAGATGTGGGGAGAGGTTCTATTCATGGTACGAGTCAAAACCATCAAACAGGATAATCGGCAATATTATGCTCTAGTGCATACTCTGCGCGATGGCCAGCGTACCTTCACTCGGACCAAGCACCTAGGTCGAGATCTCCCAACAAACTTAGAAGCTCAAATCGAGGATTTCAGCCATGCACTATTTCTGGAAACTTGGGAAGATCAGCTACACGCTATCAAACAAGGTCATCAACAAACACTCAAAAAAACTCCTCCTAGCGCGATAGCAAAAAACAATGAAACCTTTGGGGTGCGTTTTACCTATGATTCCAATCGGATTGAAGGAAACACCCTCACACACCGAGAAATTGCACAGCTACTACTTGAAGGTCAGGCTCCTAAGCGACCCTTTACCGACATCCTTGAAGCGAAAAGTCATCAAGCCCTCTTCGAAGCAATGTGTCGTTATGCGGCAACTTCTGATGTCTTAGATCTCGATTTGATCCTAGAATGGCATCATCTCCTGCTGAAAGATTCCAATCCAGACATTGCCGGGTTAATTCGCGACGGAGAGGTCGCGATTAAAGGTAGTGAGCATATTCCTCCTCCCGCAGCTGTTCTGGGTCTTCTCCTGAACGACTTTTTTCAATGGTATCAGGAGGCCAAGGACCGTCTTCACCCAGTCGAACTGGCAGCGCTGGTCCATTACAAATATGTCTGGCTTCACCCCCATTGGGACGGTAATGGGCGAATAGCACGGATGTTGATGAATTATGTCCTGGTTACTCAGAACTACCCTATGTATAACCTCCCAGCGAAGAATCGCTCTCGGTATTATGCTGCACTCGATAGTGCCGATCGCTTTGAAGATCCCTACCGGTTCGTCCGCTATCTCACACGCCAATATGTGAAAAGCGTTTAGCTTTCACATACTTTTTTCCTTCCCAAACATTTTTGTCCTTCTTTGAATCCAATTTGGATAAAGCTCCTTTCGTAACTGCTTAAGTATATCATCTTCCTCCTTAGATATAAAAAAATAATATAAGAATAAACTAAGACAAACTAGGCTTCCTAATTCATAGAATTCTAATGTAAGTTTAATATCGAAATTTGCTATAGTTACGGATTCTATTGAAAAACTAGCTAGATAGTTATTGATGCTTACTGTTGTCTTATTCTCTTCTAAATTTAAGTTTCCTGATAGTAATGGATTTTGATACCAACCAAAGAAATAATCAATCAGTAATGGATTTTTAATTCTAAAATAATTATTGGTAGGATCAACTTGTATCCAATATCCTGTTTCGTTTTGAAATTCTGCCCATTGGTGAAGATTATCTACTGGTGAAGAATCTGATGCAATTAAACCGCTTATAGTTCTTGCTGGAATATTAATGGCTCTACACAATGCTACAAACAATCGTGCTTTATGTCTACATACTCCAGATTTCAGTAATAGAACATCAGAAGCGTTCTCAATTTTCAATTCATCGTTATATTTGATTTCATTATGTATATACTCAAAAAAAATCCTTGCTTTAACTTCCCTGGTTTGAGATCCCATAACTAAGCTCGAGGCAGTATTGATAATTTCTGAATGGTTTGAATCAATGTATTTTGAGGGGTTTATACATCTGGTGTTATTTACATTGTCCAAGTAATCAATAATGATCCCTTTTTTCCTTAAAATGTATATTTTGACAGAAGATTCCGGTTTTAATTGATTTAGTGACAAATTCACCCAATCCCCACCAAAACAATCTTTCAATATGATCGGGGTTGTAATTCTCAACGAATTGATGTAGAGTTTGATATCCTTATTTCTGGGAGTAAATCGTCCAATTGGGATTATCGCATGTGTTTTATTGTTAGTTTCCAAATACTTCAAAAAACTAATACTAAATTGATGTTCATTCGAAAATTCCACTTCAGAGGCAGTTTCCATTAATAAGCGATGAGAAACCAATTGTACATCTAGCATTGGAACAATTAAGAGAATAATTACTAAGTGCTTCAATGAATTTTTAATTATATGCTGCAACTTTTGATCTATATTCTTTTTCCTTCAATTGACCTTAAAAGATCTAGGTTTTCCTTTTTCATAGATAGAAAATGGATGGAATTCTTTTGTCTAACAGATCTGATGAAAACGTAAATGAGAAACTATCTTTTGATAAGTTTAAAAAGAACGATTGTCGCTTCTTGGAGGATCGGTACAAGAGATATTTATGGACTATTCAGGAATGGAGCCGAATTATAGGTAGAAAGATAAATCGACCTCCACATATTAATACGTTATATCATGAAGGATTTAATGCTTTTTTTCAGGGTCTCTATTCTGCCTCAATTCTGACAATAACAGCTACCATTGAATTAACGTTGAAAGCGATAGTTAATTTGTCACTGATGTCTTCTAATGTTAATAAAAACTTTAAAAACGTTACTAAAGAAGCTGTTAAGCAAGAAATAATTTCTCCTGAACTTGGAAGTGAATTACATTATCTACGACAAAATACACGTAATATACTAACCCATGACGTAGGTATGGCGTCTCACATGACCGTAGGGTGGGAAAAAGATCCTACAAGTGCAGCTGGTCATATGTTAACTGATAAGCGACTAGACAAGCTAGTTCCACTCCAACGGGATTCCCAAAGTTTGTTTGCATCAAGAGAAGTCTATGCAAAAGAAGCGATTCAACTCTTGTTTCAAGTGTTTCAAAGTGTTATTGCTTCTGGTAAAGATTGGAGTAATCTAGTATAATTTTTCTCAAAATTCCATGCTGAAAAACATAATTTTAAAAATTGACCAAATCCGATAACTACCTGATATCCCATACAAGAATAAAGAGATTTTGAAATGATACCTGAATTAACCACCTCTCAGCAGCGACGAGATTGGATTTCAATTCGTAAATCAAAATTTTCAGATGGAGATGAATTTAAACCACGTGTACGAACTGAAACAATTGTTGATGCTGAAAAAACATTCGTAGAGGGACATTACTGGGCTTGTATTTTATGCACTTGTGTTGCTTTAGATCATCTGGGTTTCAATATCCTTAACAAGCTCTATCTTGAAGAACGTGCCCCTTCTGTGATACCGAAGTTTAGGAAAATACGTAATCAAGGGATTATTTCATCTGAATTATTTAATCGTATAGAACTCTTTATCCGTGAAGTAAGGGATGAAATTGAATACAAAAAAGGAAATGCTAGTGTTCGTATTACAATTCACAAATTTGTAGAAAATCAGGATAGTGATTACTACATTCAGATTGATCAGGGGGACTTAGAAGAAACAGATTTGAAAGCTTTTCAGTTTGTATCATATTCCGTTTTAGATTTATATTATACTATATCTGACAATTGGTATAACTTCCTTGTAAAGCGCAACAATGCGTAAATTAGACAGACTTTACTGTAGATCCAAGTTCATTACTCGTGGGTATCTTATTTGGTTTCCCCATTATAAATAAATGAAGATGGTGTGCCAATATGCAGTAATTTAGCCCATTGTTACGAATTGAAGGTGGGTTTTTAAGAAAATAGGACTTTTTTAGGGGTCGGGGCATGTTTAACTGTATATACCCCGGTGAGAGGTGTTCAAAACTTTTATCCCCGAATGTATGAAAGGGAGTGGGGATGAGAATGATTTCCTGCTAAAAGGTTATGTGAAACAAGAAGCAGATCACAAAGGAAGCAGAGCTGAGTATGGATTGCCACTGAGTCATTTCCAAGAACAGAAGGATGTTCAAGAGAAAAATTGGTTTCCAAACGGGCAATCACGCGTTCAACGGTCTTACGGATATTTTTTTGCTCAATTGTTAATGTAGATCGTGTTGCACTCCGAGCATACACATCGATATAGGGAGTAGCCTCAAATAAGTGCTTTAACGCATCCTTAATTCCCTCGGTACCAAACTCACTATCCGCATATACCTCTATCTCCCGTAAAAGTCCTCCATACTGGTGAGACATCGACTTTAGAAATGCTCGAATTGAGTCTTCACTTTGTTTGTACTTTGTAGTTACCTGCAAGAATAGTGGTATTCCTAAGGAAGGAACTATTGCCAACAATCCACCACGGCCCATAAA
>JAEOTI010000586.1 GCA_016839955.1 Candidatus Hodarchaeota archaeon
ATAGGAAAATTTGCCTTTTTCTTTTGTATCCCTTTTCTGCAAGGAATATAGATTAACTCCTTGTATTACCCGATGATTCCCAGGGTGTTCATTTCCCAAAGCGAATACATCAACATGGTCCCCTCTTTTTGCGAGAGTTTCTGCATATCGCCGCACACGGGCATCTGGCTCATAATTTGAATAGGTAAGCATACAGACTTTCATTTCAGCATTTATAATCCAATTTCATCTTTAATATCTAATATGAACTGAGCTATGAATTTTGCTTTTTGTAGTTTTCCTTCAAAATTTAAGTGACAATCGTCAGTAAAATAACCTCTGTTCATTTTTCTGTTAAGATCGAAAAAATATACATTAGGAAATTTATCGGCTGTTTCTTTTAAAATATTATTTAATTGCACTATCATATCAGCAAGGAATTTTTTCTCTTCATCTTCTAACTCTCTATCCTTTGGGAACGCTGCACTGCGAGCTTTTTCAGGATAAAAGTCAAATCCAACAAGAAGCAATTTTGTATCAATATATTTAGTATTAATTGATAATGCTTCTATATTATTTTTATATACTTGAAAAACTCTCCTTGTTTGAATATTCTCTATATATTTATCTATTGTCTCAGGTACTCCCGCTAATCTTGCCTGTTTTTTATTATTACGGATATAGTAATCCCAGTTGTTTTTTCGATAAGAATTGTAACCTATCACTTCTGATAAAAAAGCATAGCCAATTGATAAACGGCTAAAAAATTGGTGGAGTTGTGGGGGTGGTTTGTAGTAAGGAGGACGTCTAAGATCTGTGATATTATCTGTATAAAAATTATTTCCGGACGTAAAAAGATCATTTCTTCCATTGTAAAAGACAACTAAATTGGGTTGAAATGATTTAATTCTCAGATGATAAAGTATAAAAGACTCGGTGGAGTTATATCCATCACATCCTGCATTTATGTAATCACAGTTTAATCCACTTTCTAATAGTAGCTTATTAACCAAATAGGGATAAGTTTCATCTATTGGACCTGCGTTGAATGTAGTTGATCCTCCAAGGAAAACTAATCTATATGTTCCTTTTGCTTTTTTACGTTCTATTTCAGGAGAATGGAAGCCGAAAGAATTTAGCCTCATACCTGCCGGATTTGGTCTTTTTCTAACATAGGATGCCGCTTCATTTACTGCAGACATTATACCCTTTGAATGCCATAGTAAACATTTTGATGCTCTAGATTTTAAGATTGGACTTAAAGAAGGCATCAGAGCTATTCGTAAAGAAATTTCTATAATTATAATTATCAGCATAAGCATAATTGCGTAAAATATTGTTGTTTTTATTCTCTTTTTTCTGGGCACTTTACCAGACTCCAATTTCTTTAAACTGTATTTTTATTCTCACAATAAATAATTTGTATCGTAGGATTGGTTTAGGTAATTTTTACCGTAAAGAGAGTATCACACGGTAATTGGACTGCGCTCCTAAATCGTATAGTATATATCTTTTCAAGTTTTGTTGTTGAATACGCAGCCCATCCGGCATATGGTTTTTCGGAACCATACAAGGTTGATATTTCTGGAGATTTTAAATTCTTCTCCTGTAGAAATGCTACAGTAGTACCAGATCTATTATTCAGTTTTATTTGTTTATTAACCGTATCCAATTCAGTAGAAATTCCTATTCCACAGTGGAAATACCATGAAAGTGAATGAGATCCCTCTCCAATCACCTTATCCTCAATGGAGAGTATTTTTGTATCGGTTTTTAGCTCAAAGGTTCGTTGATGAATTATCGGTTTCTTCGTATTAGAATTGTGTATACATTGGGCCGTGATAATCATTGATGTGTCATTTGCCATTGATTGAATAAGTGCAGCAGGTGATTCGATAAGTTTCCCGGTAGCGTAATTTAGTGTAGATTGATCTTTCCCATCAATGGTCATGGTATTATGGGCGGCTGTACTTCTAAAATATTCTATCCATTGTTGCGTTTTTTCCATAGAATAATAGAAACCAGGATCAATGAAAATATCATTACCCATAGCATGGAGTGCAAAATGAAGCTTATCGCTATGTCCATGAAACGGAATGTCATTCAGAGTAAATGGTCCAAAATCAACAAGGCAATGAATATCACTGTTTTTATCATGGTGATGCATGACACCATACCCTGAGTTTGGATATATCAGTAATCCGAGTGGGGTAATTGATTTAACATTGTTGAAGAAGAGGCTGTTCTTATTAGAATGATTTATCCAATAATTTAAGACAGTTTTACTTTGGAAAGGATCATACCGAATATTTACATCATGTGCAGAAGACTCTCCGAGTAATGGATATGTACCATCTGATCGAATTAGACCCTTTGAAAAATTGATCATTCGCTCTACATAAGCCTTGAGTTCAAGACCTATAGAATCAGAATTGACTTTAAGAAGGTGGTATATTTCTAAAATTTCACTTAATACGATTCTGTGATACCCTGAACATAGTTCACTGTGACATCCGTCCTCCAGTATTTGTTTTCTACATTGCTTAGTAAATATTTTTTGTGCAAGGTTTCGAAATTGGTGGTTTTTATCATATTCATGGAATAACAGACTATATTCCAACAGTGTTTTTGATTGAAGGAAAAGATGATTATTCTCAGAATGTAATTCAATATTGTATTTCAAATACAGTGCATGATAATACATATATTCTAAAATTACATTTGTAAAATCAGTCTTACTATGTTTGGAATATAACAAAAGAAAGAATGACCACATCCAATTGCGTAATCGAATAGCAACCTCAAACGGTTCCTTCCAATTATCGCTTATTGACGGAGGATTTTGATCAATCCAGCTTTTCCATAATCTATATAACAGCTCAACGTATTTAGTATCATGAGAATAATAATAGGCCATACCAATGGTTACAAAAAAGTCATGTCTATTTAAGTCCCAGTTCCACGACAAATGATCGTGATGCCGGTAATGCCAGTTAATACTTCCGGGAAATTCATAGGTCTCCATGTTCCGAAAACGGAATTTATTATGAAGAATATTATTTGATGTTTCAATTGCAGCTTTTTTCAAGGATGTGGGTATCGAGTTTACTATGTCCATTATTTCCATTTCTGTAAAATGGAATCGGACTGATGATCGATTATAATAATATTCTAATAGATTCTGAGCTGAACTAGAATTGCCCAACGCATTTATTTTTACTTTTTCTAAGTATTTCGTAATCCTTTTAATTCCGAATTTACAAATAAAATACAAATAATAGTGACGGAAAATACTATAGTGTAAATAGCTTTTTACCAAGTAAAATTTGCCGGATGAAGCTCGATATATCCATTTTCTAATCTTATCAATGGGTATCAATTCATTCATACTTACAGTCAATTTCTATCCTTTAAAAGACGTTCGTATAACTTGTCTATGTTTCTGACATAATTATTTAAGTCGTTATTTTGAACCACATATTCCCTGCCTGCCTGTTTCATCAATTCCAATTTTTTTGGACTTTCAAGGAGAGTGAGACACTTATCAGCTAATGCATGAGCATTTCTCTCTTGCACAATAGAAACGCCTGGAAAACTTTCGAAAATTCTAGTAGACACACCGATCTCCAATTTCACAGCAACAACAGGCACTCCACAAGCTAAAGATTCAAGCACTGTCATGGGAAAGGTTTCAACACGAGATGTGGTTAAAAAGAGGTCAAATGTTCTTAATACGCTTGGAATATCTCCTTTTGCTCCAATAAAATCTACTTTCCCTTGGACGTCAGCAGATTGTGCTTCACGTTGCAGTTCAGATTTCAATACCCCATCGCCAACTACTACGAATTTTACATTCCCTTGTTTTCTTAAAATTGAACGTACAGTCTCGAAAAAAAGATTAAAATCCTTCTCCGGCGATAATCTTGCAACAGTTCCTATGGTCCATACACCATTGACGTTTAAAGAATTGATTTGTGCATCATTTGAAGGTTTAAAGTAATCAATATCCACGGCGTTCTCAATTATTACAATCTTATTTCTGCATACTTTAGAAGCTTGCACCATGTAGCGGACCATTTCATTGTGGAGTGCAATATAAACATTATAAAAACGTGCAAAAGTAAGATAAGTTAGTCGGGTTTTAAGGTTCCCCCTAAAAAGATGCCCGCCATGTTCGTGATATACAAGGACAGGACGTGGTCTTGATACTGCCAATGCAAGATTAATAAGGAAAGATCGTTCATTGCAATGGACGATATCGAATTTTTCTGAAAGAAGAAATGAACGAAATGCTCTAAATGCTTTAATATCTTTACCGGAACGAGCACCAAATTCAACAACCGATATGTTTTCCCTATCGATTAAATCCGTAACACATCCTCCTCTTTGAAGGATTGCCACAGTTATATCGTATTTTTCTGAATCCAAACGGCGTGTTAAATCAAGCACAATTCTCTCAACACCTCCTATACCCTCCCAAAGAACATACAGCAGTTTAATTTTCAAGGTATTTCCTTAAAAACACACCTAGCTCTAAAACAAAAATGTTCTCAAGAATAAGTCATACATCACAGAAAAGATTTTGAAGTCTATTCCGAACAATAGGACATTTGTTTTTTCACCATCAACAGCAGCTATCCATTCTCCAGCAACATAATGAGCATCAATATGATGCATA
>JAEOTI010000587.1 GCA_016839955.1 Candidatus Hodarchaeota archaeon
GCTTCTGCAGAACTTATTCGTTCATAAGAGATGTGGATTCCTATTTGTTTGAAATAAATCTCTAAAACTTCTTTTGATTTTCCTGCTTCTGTTAATAGTGTAATAGCTTTGTTAAAATCAACTGCTGCTTCAGTAACCTTCGCTTCCTTTTTTGTATCGATGGTTTTAAGTCCAACAAGTCCGTAAAATTGACCTGATTCAGCTAAAGACTTCATTTTCTGTCCAGAGTCTTTAGTAGTATCGTATAACAAAGCTAGATATTCATATTCTTCTGCTAGCTCTGAATGTTTTTTCTTTGGATCAAGATTAGCGATCTTTTCTTTTTGGAATGGAATAATCTCTGTAGCAAAGTTTGCAGAACCGTCCATCTTTTTTTCCAAAGTGAATGATAATGTCTCTTTGAGATAATCAAATATTGATTTTTTCTTCTCTGTTTTTCCTTCGTATTCGATAGCCTGCTCAAAATCTTCTAACGCTTTATCGAACTGATTGGTTTCGATGTGTTCTCTTGCAGACTTCATGAACAGTTTTGCAGCTTTACCATACTTCTGTTTTTCTATTTGCGCTGTAGCAGCTTCTCTTGAAGACAAAGCAACCTCTCCTCCTTAATTATGCATTTTGTGATAGAGGTTTTCAGTTTGTGAAAGAAAGATCATCTCTATATTTTGTAGATTTATTCAATATGAGAATCAGGATCAATAATTTACAAACTAAGGTGAATTTGTTAAGAAGGAATCTATTAATTATCAATTAAAAATTTCTCGTTAAAAAAAATCAAATTCTATATTGTGTATGATTCATCGAACCTTGATTTAATTTAATCTCTAGATCACTTTAATCAGACCTCAAAAGATTAGAATTGAAATCCAATCGAGCTAATTTAGAGCAAAGGTTTTCCTTATGACATTTCTAAAATTAATCATCTGGGACTGTGACGGAACTCTAACAACAGTAAAATCAGCGTGGCAATGGGTTCATGAGGAACTTGGAACTTGGGAAACAGGAGGACAGCAGCATTTACAGGACTTTTTACAAGGAATTATCGATTATGAAGAATTTGCTTTAAGAGATGTTACGGAATGGAAAGATCTTCTTGAAGAAGAATTAATTTCTATTTTAAATCGAATTCCTTACCGAAAACATGCTAGTGAAGTTCTCGATTATTGCTATAAATTAGGAATAGATCAAATTTTGATTTCAAGTGGTTTATCGCAGTTAACAGATATTATTGCTAGACAATTTCCAGTTTTCTCGAAGGTCATAGCAAATCAAATTGAAATAGAACGTGATAGGTTAAATGGGAAAGTAAATATTCAGGTTCCTTGGGGAGGAAAAGGAAAAATTGCGAAGGATGTTTGTAATGAATTTGGAATTACACCTCAAGAGGTGATAGCTATTGGAGATTCTTCCTCTGATATCGAAATATTCCAATTTGTTAAGTATTCAATTTCAATCAATGCACCTGAAGAAGTATCCAAGATAACAACTTGGTCAGTTAAAGAATTAGGAGAAATTCCAGGAATTATCAAAATAATTGAAAATAAACATTAATACACAGTTCGAAATTCAGAAAGGTCTCCAATATAAGTACTCCATACTACTTCTACATTTTTTACAGATGACCAGGGAGATCCCTGTGACCTACACCACTCAATTAGTCCCTGGATTTTTCTTTCGTGTCCTTCAACCACAATTTCAACAGACCCATCCCTTAGATTCCTTACAAAACCATTTAGACTTCCAATTCTTATAGCTTCATCACGCGTATATTTCCGGAAAAAAACGCCCTGTACCCTACCGAACACTTGAATTCTGGCGCGTTTGATTTGGAAATCCTCCTTGAAAATAATTCATAATTAAAATATTTAAATTTCTTCTAGATTTATAATTTCTTGCAACTATTCCAGAGACAAATCCAGAGGTTTTCAAATGCAAATTGCTGTTACAGGACGCATGGGATCTGGTAAAACAACTATTGCTGAGCTTCTTAGCGATGAATACAACTATAAAACTGTTCGAATCTCAGGAAAGTTGAAAAAAATTATCCGTGAGTTGGAATTACCTTATGAACGGGATGTATTACAGCAAACAGGTGATTTTTTCAGAAAATTTGATGAAATAGTTTGGGTACGACAAGCTATCAAAGAATCAAAAGTTTTATTAAAACAAGGAGCCCCTGGAATTGTCATCGATGATGTTCGATACAAAAATGAACAAAGGGCGTTGGTAGAAGCAGATTTTATTTTAATACGAGTTGTTGCACCAGTAAAAGAACGTAAAGAACGAATTATTTTAAGAGATGGGATTGAAATCACGAATGAAGATTGGAAAAGATGGTCAAATCATCCCACAGAACTTGAAATCGAATCTATTTCAGTTACGGAAGAAATTGAGAATAGTAGTACAATTAACAACTTTAAAGAAATAATAAGAGACTTTATCTCACAACTTGAAAAATAATTTACTGAAATGAATTTTAAACATCTTTTAAGTCGTCAAGAGAACCTCGTAATTTTGACTTTACGCGTCCTTTTTTCCTAGAAACCACAGCACTACTGAGTTCATTCAAATCAATCGCAGGAGCCTCTCCTCCAACAGGTGCTTGTGCCCTGGTTGTTTGGGAGGAGGAAACCATAATACGTCCAACTTTCACCAAAACAGAAGAGATGTCACCTGGAGACGCTTCAGCATATTTGATACCTCTTTCGATCTGAGCTATTATTGAATTAGTGTCGGATTGATTTACAATTGCTTCAATAAACTCTTTTAAATGGATAGCAAACCACTCATCGTATTGGGCCGACAATAGAAACCTTCTCCATCAATTATGAATCAAATTATGACCTAGATCTTTCTTTTTTTTAAGATATGTAAATATCTCATTTTACTTAATTATTTCTATTTAATTGTATTAAAAGTTAATAAACTTAGAATTCCTAAGTATTTGATAAGATCTCAATTTCTAAGCTACAAATTTGTTAGAAAGATTAGGATTATCTTTTTTAGGTTGTGTTAATAGCCTAAGGAAACAAACTCCGAATTATATCTTGGCGTTCCTGTTGACTTAGACCTAAAGCTGCTAAGCTGAACAATATCTCTTCTTTATCATCCATATCTCCACTAACAATATTAATTAAGGTACGAACCTCTTCCAGGTTAATATTGGTCTTATCAATAGTGATAGTATTTTCACTGTCAGGAGTTAAATCCTTCAATTTCATACCACAAAAACTCCAATATACCTTCTTCAGGTATAATGAATTTTGTCGCTTTTAAAGGTGTGGATGAGAAATTTTAGGGAATATTACCATTTTTAAAATGAAAAAAGTGGGAGGAAGATTGTTATTATTCAATTTTCTCCGTGATACGCTGGCGTAACCATTCCAAGGCTTCTTCTAGATTAAATCCAGTTTTTGCAGATGAAGGCATGATGGCATAACTATGTTTAGTAACCTTATGAAGATCCAATGCCCGAGCAACTTCTCCTGCGGAGGCAACTCCTTCTAAATCTTGTTTATTGGCAAGAATAAGGATTGGAATGTTTTCAACTTTGGGATTGTTAATTACGTAAGTCCAAAGCTCCGTTTTTGCTTCATCAAATCGTTCACTGTCGGCTGAATCAACGACGTAAATCACTCCCATAGAACCTGCCATATAAGATTCCCAGAGTGTGCTTCTAAAACTAACTTGACCTCCTATGTCCCAGGAAACAAAAGAAACATCCCCAGATCGAAATTCATCCACATTCATCCCTAAAGTTCTAACTGTATCGTTCTGGAAGATACCCTGAGTGATTCTTGTTAAAATCGTAGTTTTACCTGCGCGATCCAAGCCCAACCAGGAGACCTTAACAGTCCGTCGTTGTTTCGCAACTAAATTGCGTAATTTAGAGATAAAAGACAAACTAATCACCTGCTTCCATACGAGATGTCCGCTCATTCAACCATTCAAGGGCTTCATCAACCCCCTCATTATAAAGCCCTGAAATTTGATATACAGCAAATGTATGTGGCCTTTCGGTCATTATTTTTGTTAAATCAAGCTGATTTACAATTTCTTCTAGAGACATCGCTTCAGAGAGGTCTTTCTTGTTCGCGAGGAATAATAAAACTGCATCGGATCTTATCCACTTGACAGTTTGATTTAACCAATGTCGGGCTTCTTGAACTTTGGCAGGATCAGCAGAATCAAACACAAATAAGACTCCATGAGAATTAGCAAGATGTGGTTTCCACATAGACATGGCAAAGCCGATTTGACCGCCCATATCACACGCAAGGTATTCTCGATCTCCTATTGTAACCATTTCAAGATCCATACCTAAAGTTGGATGAACGTGGACATCTGGTTGAGCTCCCTTTATTGTACGCAATAAAGTTGTTTTTCCAGCTCCAGTAAGACCAACAAATGTTATTTTTTGTTCAATCTCTTTACCAAAAATTAGGGATTGAGTATCGTCAGCGGGCATTAGTTTATCCTTCCAAAGTTCTGAATTTGTAATTTAGGATTCAAATATTAATTTTCTTCTCTCTTCTGAAAAACCGAATTATATATCACTATCGAATTGAAGATTTGTATATTTATCATTCTTGATTAAAATGATCTTTTCCATTATTTTCCTATATTAATCTAGAATATTCACGTAAAATCTTATTTTCACTTGCTATTTTGTGTTTTGCTCTTTTTTATTAACATAGAGGATTTTATTGAGTTTCTAAAAATCTCTTTGTGAGTGTTTTATCCAATTTTTAAGGCTAGAAAAAAGATTCAGATGTAAACAGAGACTAAATTTCCCTTATTAAAGGAAATTAAGAAAAAATCCCATTAATCCATCCTCCTTTAATTACGGTTTATTCTTTGATTGGTTTAGTGTAAAATTAACCTTTCAAGAAGATTACGGTAATAGTATTACTAAAAATGATCTTACTTTTGAGATTTTAGCTCAAACAAGAAATTTAATTCTTATACGAAATATTCCACAATAAAATGGTAAAAGAAATCTTATAATGGGTTCCGAACAAAGTCCCATGCTGTTCTACAAAATTGTAACGCTTTTTCATAGAATACTGATTGAGTTATCTTCTTTTGGATTCCTAGACGCATTTTCCAAGCCTCTTGTGGAAATGAGATTATATCTGGACCAAAGCGACCATCATCATCAATTTTCAGAAACTTTTCAGCAACTTCGATTCGAACTAGATCTTTATGACCTTGTAAATAAAGAAGAGAATGTGCTATGTCAAGAACAGCATCTAAAGATAAGAATGATAATTCGAATGTTCCAATTGATGCCTTTCGAACATAGGCATCCCTCAAAGATTGATATGCGTCAAGAACACGAGCACGAGCAGTTCGCTCCAGTAATGTATCCGAATATTTAAGATCTTTTAGAACATTACGTCCTAAAATTAGTTCTCCTTTTTCAGCAGCCTCTAGATGGATAGGACTAAAGACTGAGCATCGTGAGGGTGGTAATTCTTCATATTCTAAAATTGTTAAATCTAATATAGGTGCATAAACTGGTTCTAGGAAAAATGAGGATAAAATCTGTGATATTTTTGATAATCTTCGAATAGGTTTTTCTGGTTGTGGATCACCAGTATCAACAACAAGTAGGATATCCAAATCGGATGTTCCAGGAATAATCCAACCAGTTTCATTTCCTTGGCGTTCTCGGAGATAGGAACCAAATAGGTAACATGCTCGTGTGTACTGTCGAAGCTCATCTTCTATAACTTGTCGTATATTTTCAAGACATGATTCGTATTCTTGTTCCATTAGTCTTTACTCCAGTTCGTCAGCTATTCCTTCGAGAGATTTACCTTTATATTCCTTCGAGAGATTTACCTTTATATAACGCTTGTTCTTGATACGGTCTCTTCCTAGACACCTTTTTATATTCTTTATAGATCCTGAGCCTCCTGGAAGATAAGAGATTTCAAATATAAACTTGGTGTCTTCAAGAAACGAAAACAGAAGCAAAATGAATATCTATTGATAATCAACTTTATTCCCAGTAATTGGAGCTGTCAATCTTGGACGATAACATATTAGAGCGCTTTAAACCAATAAGAGAGCATCTTAAAGAAGAAATAGCTAAAAACTTACAGAAAATTCCTGAACCCATTAGTTCTCGTTTAGTCTCATATATCTTGAAATCAGCTGGTAAAATGTTACGTCCATTGCTAATTCTTGAAGTAAACAGAATCCTTTCAGGAACTATCAATACTGGAATACGTTATGCTATTATGACTGAATTGTTGCACAATATGAGCTTGATACATGATGATATTGCAGATTGGGCACCAATTCGACGAGGTCAAAAGGCATATCACGCTCAGTGGGGTGTAGAAAGGGCAGTCCTTGATGGTGATGTTCTTCTAACTTTTGCGCTTACCGAGACAGATGATATCAGTCGTCAAACGGTCCTTGAAACAGTTCATTCAATCGCTGTAGGCAACTCTATAGAAGTAGAACACCGATTGATGAATAACTTTGATTTTTCACCAAACGAAGCTTTAGAAATTATGAAATTAAAAACTGCTGATGTCTTTAGAGTCGCATTAGAACTCGCCTGTGTAGCAGCTGGTGAAACAACAGAATTTGGAAAGGCTTTTGGAGGTTTTGCAACACACGCAGGGCTTGCATTTCAAGTACAAGATGATTTTTTGGATATTTATACTAGCCATAAGGAATGGGGCAAAAAAAGCTTATGGGACATTCAAGAATCTAAACGAAATCTATTTCTTGCTTTTGCTTTGAAAAAAGAAGATCAGACACGACAACGCTTGATTGAGATCTACTCGAAGCCAGTTGGGGAAAAAACAGAAGAAGAACTTAAAGAAGTGGTCAAGATTTTTTACTCAGTTATGCCAGAAGTCGAAGAAGAACGTGATCACCAATTAAAACTCGCTCTTGAAGAATTGGACAAACTGCGGGAAAATTTGAAAGACCATCCAAAAATTGACGAACTCTGCGACTTTTTTGAGTCCTTTGCAGCATTACTAACAATGCGTGAAATGTGACATGATTTTCAATAATTAATTTATTGTTTCAAAAATAATCAAATGATAGGATCAAACAATTCCAAGCAATTTTTCAAGGCGGTCTCTCCAAGCTATTTAAGGGTGACTACTCTACTCAAATATGAGAGAAAA